>NZ_JADZGH010000125.1:8005-15866 GCF_015865005.1 Rhodococcus sp. CX | reverse complement strand
GCGGCGGTATCGTCCGCGACCTGCTGCTCGACATCCACCCGCCGTCGTCGCTGAGCAACTGGCGGTACCTGGGATCGGCACTCGCCGCGTCGGTCCTCGTGTTCTACCTGCACACGGTGGTGTCGAAGCTGAACCGGGAGATCCTCGTGCTCGACGCGCTGGGCATGGGCCTGTTCGCGACGACCGGCGCGACCATCGCCATCGAGGCCGGAGCGCAACCCCTCGCGGCTGCGCTGATCGGCGCGACCTCCGCGATCGGCGGTGGCATCCTGCGCGACGTCCTCGTCAACGAGGTGCCGCTGCTGCTGCATCGCGACCTCTACGCGATCCCGGCGCTGCTCGGCTCCGCGGTTCTCGTCGCTGCCCGCGAGCTGGGCTTCGGACAGAACATCGCGCTGGTGCTCGGTACCGTCCTCGCGACCGGTCTGCGACTGCTCGCCCTGTGGCGCGGCTGGAGCCTGCCGCAGGCGCGGGTGCCACGCGAGGACTGACACCTCTCAGCGAGTTCTCAGCCGGTTCGGGCCACACTGGTGGGCATGCGGATTCTGGTGGTCGACGACGATCGAGCAGTGCGGGAGTCGCTGCGTCGATCCCTCAGTTTCAACGGCTACACCGTCGACCTGGCCACCGACGGGCAGGACGCCCTCGATCAGGTCATGGTGAGCCGGCCCGACGCGATGGTGCTGGACGTGATGATGCCGCGCGTCGACGGGCTCGAGGTGTGCCGTCGACTGCGCAGCACCGGCGACGACCTGCCGATCCTCGTGCTCACCGCCCGGGACTCGGTGTCCGAGCGGGTCGCCGGGCTCGACGCGGGCGCCGACGACTACCTGCCGAAACCGTTCGCGCTCGAGGAACTGCTCGCGCGACTGCGCGCGCTGCTGCGGCGTGCGGGGCCCGACCCGAGCCGCACCACCGAGGAGACGCTGAGCTTCGAGGACCTGACGCTGAACCCGGAGACCCGCGAGGTCACCCGCGGCAACCGATCGATCAGCCTGACCCGTACCGAGTTCGCCCTGATGGAGATGCTCATGGCGAACCCGCGCCGGGTCCTCACCCGCAGCCGCATCCTCGAGGAGGTGTGGGGCTACGACTTCCCGACCTCCGGCAACGCCCTCGAGGTGTACGTCGGGTATCTGCGTCGCAAGACGGAGGCCGAGGGTGAGCCGCGTCTGATCCACACGGTTCGCGGGGTCGGCTACGTCCTGCGCGAGACGCCGCCGTGATCGGGCGCGAGGCCACCGCGATCTGCGACGGGCGGTCGCGGTGAAGCGACCCATGCGCCCTCCGATGCTGCTGACCAGCTCGGTGCCCCTGCGTGTCCGGGTGACGCTGCTGGCCGCGGGCGCGGTCGCGCTCGCGGTGGCCGTGACGTCCATCGCCGCGTACGCGGTCGTCGCGCGGGCGTTGTATTCGGACGTGGACCAGCAGTTGCGGGCGCGTGCGTCCGCCCTCGTCGAGTCCAGCACCCTCATCACCTACGACCCCCGCTACATCGGCGGCGCCAAGCTCTACAGCTCCGTCATCAGCGTCGCGCTCATCTATCCGGATCTCGGCCGGTACGTGCCGCCGGGTTCGACGGTGCCGATCGGCGAACCCGAACTCGCGGTCGCGGAAGGCAAGGCCGAATCGTCGCTGCGGACGGTGTCGCAGCAGCGGGTGCTCGCGCAGCGCATCCCCGACGGCAGCACCGTCGTCATCGCCCAACGCCTCGAACCGACCGCGCAGATCCTCAATCGCCTGGCCAGCGTGCTGTTCGTCGTCGGCGGCTGCGGGGTCGTGCTGGCCGCCGCGGGTGGCGCGACCGTGGGCCGCACCGGCCTGAGACCGGTCGCGCGGCTCACGGCCGCCGCCGAACGCGTCGCCCGCACCGACGACCTGCGACCCATCCGGGTGACCGGTCACGACGAACTCGCCCGCCTGACGGAGAGCTTCAACACGATGTTGCGGGCGCTGGCCGAGTCCCGGGAACGGCAGAGCCGCCTCGTCGCCGACGCCGGGCACGAACTGAAGACCCCGTTGACGTCGCTGCGCACCAACATGGAACTGCTCATCGCGGCGAGCCGGCCCGGGGCGCCGCAGCTGCCGGACGAGGACATGGCCGAACTGCGTGAAGACGTGATCGCGCAGATCGAGGAACTGTCGACACTGGTCGGCGACCTGGTGGACCTGGCCCGCGAGGACGCCCCGGAGACGGTGTTCGAGCCCGTCGACATCGCCGACGTCGTCGAACGCAGCCTGGAACGGGCCCGGCGTCGCCGCACCGAGATCGACTTCACCGCGACCACCGAACCGTGGTTCGTGTACGGCGATCATGCGACGTTGTCGCGCGCCGTCCTCAACGTCCTCGACAATGCCGCGAAGTGGAGCCCGTCGGGCGCCGAGGTGCTCGTGGGGATGCGTCAGATCGGCACGGGCCTGATGGAACTGACCGTCGACGACGCAGGCCCGGGCATCCCCGAGGAGGAACGCGAGCTCGTGTTCGAACGGTTCTACCGGGCGACCACCGCGCGTTCGATGCCCGGCTCCGGGCTGGGCCTGGCGATCGTGCGACAGGTGGTGATGAAACACGGGGGCACGATCGCGGTCGACCGGTCCTCGCGCGGCGGTGCGCTGATCCGCATCGTGCTGCCGGGAACCCCCGAACTGTCGGACGAGGTTCCTGACAGCTATTCCGCAGGGGACTGACAGCAAATTCCTTTGCGTCTTCTAAGTGACTTCTCAGCGATCGGGTCCAATCTGGAATATGTAGGAATCCGGAAGTTGGACGAACGGGGACGAGATGAGCGACGACCAGAACCCTGGACAGCCGTACCAGCCGCCGACCACCCCATACCAGGGATACGGTCGGACCGAACCCTTCGGCGCGACCCCGCAGCAGGGACCGCACCAGCCGGGCACGCCACACCCCGGTACTCCGCAGTCCGGGTTCACAGCCCAGCCTCCCCATCAGACGGGGCACCAGCAGCCCGCTCGACCCGGCCGGGGTGTACTGGCCGCGGGCGCGATTGCGTTGGCCCTGCTCAGCGGCGGTGTCGGCGGGGTCGTCGGTGCGCTGGCGGTGGGCAACAACGACGCACCGGCGGTCGTCAACTCGCTCGACGCATCGAAACCGGAAACCACGACGATCGCGAACGCGCCGGCCGGATCGGTGCAGGCGGTCGCGCAGAAGGTCGTGCCCAGCGTCGTTCGGATCGGAATCGTCGGACGCACCACGCAGGGGGAGGGCTCGGGCGTGATCCTCTCGTCCGACGGGCTCATCCTCACCAACAACCACGTCGCCGCCGGGGGCGGCCCGGGCGCGCAACTGACCGTGTATTTCGCGGACGGCAGTTCCGCGCCGGCCACGGTCGTCGGTGCCGATCCCATCTCGGACCTCGCGGTCGTACGCGCCGAGGGTCGCACGGACCTGACCCCGATCGAGCTCGGCTCGTCCGACGGGCTGCAGGTCGGACAGGCCGTCGTCGCGGTGGGTTCGCCGCTCGGCCTCGAGAGCACTGTGACGTCCGGCATCGTGTCCGCCCTGGACCGGCCGGTGTCCACCAGCGGGGAGACGGGTAACCAGAACACCGTGATCGACGCCATCCAGACCGACGCCGCCATCAACCCCGGTAACTCCGGCGGTGCCCTCGTGAACATGGACGGTCAGCTGGTCGGTATCAACACGGCCATCGCCACATCCGGAGGGCAGTCCGGATCCATCGGTCTGGGCTTTGCCATCCCCATCGATCAGGCTCGCCGGATCGCGCAGGAACTCATCGACAACGGTTCGGCGACCCACGCCATCATCGGTGTGCAGGTGCCGTCGCAGGACAACGCGCGCGGCGCGACCGTCATGGAGGTCACCGCGGGTGGCCCGGCGGAGAAGGCCGGCATCCCGCGGGGCTCGATCATCACGAAGGTCGACGACCGGCTCGTCACCGACGGGGATTCACTCATCGCGGCGATCCGGTCCCATGCGCCCGGCGACACCGTCCGCATCACCTACACCGATGCCCAGGGCAAGAACGAGAAGAGCGTCGACGTGCAGCTCGTCGCCGCCGAGGAGCGCTGACGGTGTACGACAGGCCGCCGGTGACCGATACCGCTCTTCTCCTCGACTTGGGAACTACCGTGGGATCCATGGAACTCGAAGCGCCCAGGACCGGCCGTGCACTCGTCGTGATCGTCGACGATCGTGTTGCGCACGGAGACAATCCCGATTCCGCAGGCCCGCTGGTGACGGAGCTGCTGCAGGAAGGGGGCTTCGTCGTCGACGGCGTCGTGACGGTCGCGGCCGACGAGGTCGAGATCCGCAACGCGCTCAACACCGCGGTGATCGGTGGCGTCGACCTGGTGGTGTCGGTCGGCGGTACCGGGGTGTCGCCGCGCGACGTGACGCCCGACGCGACGGAGGAAGTCCTCGATCACGAGTTGAAGGGCATCAGCGAGGCGTTGCGGTCGTCGGGACTGTCGGCCGGTGCCCTCGATGCCGGGCTGTCGCGGGGGCTGGTCGGCGTGTCCGGCTCGACGCTCGTGGCGAACCTTGCCTCCTCGCGTGCCGCGATCCGCGACGGCATGGCGACCCTGACGCCGCTGGCCGCGCACGTCATCCAGGAACTGTCGCGGCTGGAGGAGTGACCGTTGTGGCCGACGAAGTAGAGGGCGCCGACACCGGTAAGAACACCACCCGGGGTGAAAAGAAGGGTGAAACCCCAGGTAGGAAGGGTCGGATCGACCGGGCTCGGCTCGCGCGCATCTTCGGAGAGGTGCTGCCGGAGACGACGCGAGACGAGCGGGAGCCGGGCGAAGAGCGGTCGGAATCCGACGAATGGCTCCGCAGACAGGTCCCTCCACACCACGGCAAAGTGTGATCTCGGACACTCGTCCATTTCCGTGTCGGGTCGGACTTCAACTCGGATTCGCCTTTGCGAAACCTTTCCGAAACATTCGCAAATGCCACATGGTGGGAATCCTGCGCGCGTACGCAAGGAATGCGATCCTGTCCGGCTGTGACGCCCGGGCTCTCCGGCCTCCTGCGGATAGGGCCCGACCAGCGTCTATGTCTGAATTGCCCTGACCGCGAAGGACCTGCGACCCGATCACCTGTCGTGACGGATGCCATACCGTGACCTGATTGTTATCGTTCACTTTCCCGAAACGTTGCCGGAATGGCCCCGCACCGCCTCCTGCCAGGGCATGTGAGGGTAGCCATTGCCCGCGTTTAGGTCACCGTCTAATCTCTGCACAGGTTCGAAAGAGTAAAGACCCGGGCATCAATTCCGGGTCTTTTATCACGAATCGGTAACACAGCTACCGTGCGGATGATGTGCGCATCGGCATCGACGGGGGATCTGCCTCGGCGGCGCTCGGTGTGACATGCCTCGCGGGCGACACGACAACTTGTCGGACGCGGGTGCTGAACCCGGCACGCAGAGAATGGATGAGGCATTCATGAAGATTCAGACGCGACGCGGCCTGAAGGCTGCCCGCAACGCCGCGGTGGCCGGTGCCGCCGTGGCTGGTCTGGTCCTCGGATCGACGGGTGTGGCCAGCGCCGACGTCGACGACCAGAACCGGATCGTGTCCGCCGGTAACGAGGTGATCGTTACCCAGAAGGACACGTTCATTCAGGGTGTGCCTCCGATCGGCGGCAGCCCGCTGAGCCGTCAGTGGTTCCACAACGGTGTCGGCGTCGCCAACATCGTCGGCCCCGACGCTGCCGACTTCGAGGACTCCACCTTCCAATTCGGCTACCAGTTCGCGTGGTCTGCCGCGATCGACGGCTCGATCGGTGTGAGCTGGAACTCGCCGGATCTCGCAGTGACCACGACCGGCAACTACGTCGCCGCCACGGAGGCCAACGGAGACCCGATCTTCATCAGGGATGGCCTCGGCAACGAGGTGCTGGACGCGAACGGCGAGCCCATCCCTGCGTACACGTACGTGCCCAAGACGCAGAAGAACGTGGTCGACAGCATCCTGCCGCAGGCGAACGCGGGTGTGGCGTTGACTGCGGCCCCGGGCATCGAGGAGCTCGTCGTTGCCGAGGGTGAATTCAACGGCGACTTCAAGGAAGTCCAGATCGCCAATGTGTCCGGTGCCGCCACCGGCGTCATCGGCCCGGTGCAGGTTCGTCCGTTCGTTCGTGTGATCACGGCGAACGGCGACAACGTCACCACCTACGGCAAGGTCTGGACCATCTAGTCCGGCATCAGCCACACCTCGCAGTACATCCCCACCACGAAATACGGAGTAATCATGGGAATCAAGTCGCGTGGCTTCAAGGCCGCCCGTAACGCCGCCGTGTCCGGTGCCGCCGTTCTCGGCCTCGTCCTGGGTGCGACCGGCACCGCGCAGGCCGCTGTCGACGACCAGAACCGCATCATCTCCGACGGCCTCGAGGTCGTCGTGACCCAGGAAGACACCAACATCACCGGTGTTCCCGCGCTCGGTGGCAGCCCGTTCAACCGTGAGTTCTTCCACAACGGTCGCGGCACCGCGAACCTGATCGGCGAGGGCGCTGCCGACGCCGAGGGCACCACGTTCCAGTTCGGCTACCAGTTCGCGTGGGCCGGCAGCATCGATGGCTCCATCGGTGTCAGCTACTCCACCCCGGGCCTCGAGGCGATCGTCGGCGCCGATGCCGACGGCCCGTACGCCGAAGCCGGCATCGACAGCATCCTGCCGCAGGCCAGCGCCGAGCTCTCCCTGAGCCCGGCTCCGGGTATCGAGGAACTCGTCGTCGCCGAGGGCGAGTTCGACGGTGATTACAAGACCGTCCAGTTCGCCAACGTCCACGGTGTGGCCTCCGGCGTCCTCGGCTCCGTCCAGGTCCGTCCGTTCGTCCGCGTGATCACCGCGAACGGCGACAACGTCACCACCTACGGCAAGGCCTGGACCGTCTAAACAACGGCAGTCCGGCAATCGCCGAACAAAGGCTGGGCCCCTCGGAATTCCGAGGGGCCCAGTCCTTTTCGTGCTCGGCCCGTTCGGATTCTGAAAGGCTTACGGCTTCGGAGCATCCTTCGCGTGCGCACCGGCGTGACCCGCCTGCGCCTCGAGAATGTCGCGGATCTGGATGAGCAGGTCCTCCGCGCTGGCCTTCTCGTCGGACTTCTCCGTCGCGAACCGCTTCTTGGCCGCATTCGCCGGAACGATGAGCACGAAGTACACGACCGCCGCGATGATGACGAAGTTGATCGCCGCGGAGATGACCGCGCCGATGTTCACGAACGTGGCCGGGTTGTTCGCAAGGATCTGGAAGCCCCAGCCCATGTCGTTGTCGCCGCCGATCGCAGCGATGAGCGGGTTGATGATGTATTCGGTGAAGGCCGTCACGATGGCCACGAACGCGGTGCCCACGACCACCGCGACGGCGAGGTCGAGGACATTGCCTCTCAGCAGGAAATCCTTGAAGCCCTTCAGCATGGTCCGCTCTCCTCGTATATGTGGTGCCGATCACATGTAGCTTCGAGGGGAACCTTAAACCAACTCCACGGTTTGCACAGCGGCTCAGTGCATCCGATTCGCGGAGCTCAGTGCATCCGGTTCGCAGGGCTCGGTGCATCCGGTTCGCACAGCTCAGTGCAACGTCACGGTCAGCGCGCTGACCAGCGACGCCGCCGCGACCGCCGTTGCCTGATCCGGCGCCAGGGCCAGCAGAACCACGCGTTCACGCTGGTCACGAGCACCTTCTGCGGAATGTGCGAGCACGACGGTCGCGCCCGTCGCCAGCACCTGCGCGTTGGGGGAGAGATCTCCGGATCCCGGCGCGACCGTCAGCACATCGACGAGGTCGCCCTCGCGCAGCAGATCGCCGACACCCGCGTCGGCCAGCCGGATCGGAACCACGCGCGCATCCGGATTCCCCGTGGCCGCA
>NZ_JADZGH010000125.1:6925-7918 GCF_015865005.1 Rhodococcus sp. CX | reverse complement strand
GAGAGAAGGGTGAGCGCGCCGGACGGCACCGACGCGGATTCGCGGTCGGCGAGTTCGACGTCGTCGAGGGTGAGTGTGTGCCCGGGGCTCAGGTCGCGCACGGCGACGACGGCGGGGGAGCGGCCGCTCGAAGGCCCGTCCCGCAGCGCCGCGACGACGGCGATCAGCGCCAGAAGTGCGGCCGCGCCGCGCCGGGCCGCGACCGTGCGCGCCCAACCCGGTCGCAGCAGCGTGCTCGCGCGATCGGCGAGTGTGGGCTGCAGGGAGGTCGTGGCCCGAGGCCCGCCGGAGGGACGGAGGCGCGATCGGGGCGGGAACGGAAAGAGACCGGCAGGCATGGCCGAACCCTACGAGTTCGGCCGTGCCTGTCGGCCTCGTGAGGCGCGAATTCGAGACGATCTGTGGATGAACAGCCCGCCTGTGGACAACCCGCGATCAGCTCGCGGCGGCCGCCGGAGTCGAGCTGGACGAGCTGCTGCTCGAGGAGTCGGACTTGGCCGGCTCGCTCGCGGTGCTGCTGCCACCGCGCGAATCGGTGCGGTAGAAGCCGCTGCCCTTGAAGACGACGCCGACGGAGTTGAACAGCTTGCGCAGCTTGCCGGTGCACTCCGGGCACTCGGTGAGGGAGTCGTCGCTGAACGACTGCACGATGTCGAAGCGGTTGTCGCAAGCCGTGCAGGCATATGAATAGGTGGGCACCGGTGAATCCTCCGCGCGTTCGAAAATAAATCGCAGCTTTAGCACTCTACAGTCGACAGTGCCAACGGCGCCAGTGTGAGATCTATTCCACCAGCGCGGTCAGCCCGCCGCTCGGCGTCAGGGCGTGCGTCATCCGGATGTCGTGCGGATCCTCGGGCAGTTCGTCGACCAGCTCCTCGTCGCGCACCACGGCGATCAGCCGGGCCGACGGGTCGGCAAGGTGCAGGGTCCGGTCGTAGAACCCGGCGCCCCGGCCCAGGCGCACTCCGCGCCGGTCGACCGCGAGCGCCGGCA
>NZ_JADZGH010000125.1:4171-6915 GCF_015865005.1 Rhodococcus sp. CX | reverse complement strand
GTCAGCACCGGACCGCGGGGTTCGCGCAGACCGTAGTCCGCCGCCACGAGGTCGTCCTCGCCGGTGTACTCGGCCCACTCCAGGATGCTGTCCTTGCTGGTGAGTGGCACCAGCACCCGGATTCCGCCGTCCCGCAGGGCGTCGAGCAGCGCCAGGGACCCCGGTTCGGTACCCACCGGGATGTACGCGCAGACCGTCGCTCCGGATGTGGCCAGCGCG
The DNA here is from genome assembly GCF_015865005.1 of Rhodococcus sp. CX. Taxonomy (NCBI): domain Bacteria; kingdom Bacillati; phylum Actinomycetota; class Actinomycetes; order Mycobacteriales; family Nocardiaceae; genus Rhodococcus; species Rhodococcus sp. CX. The sequence continues at coordinate 6,696 of NZ_JADZGH010000125.1, read as the reverse complement.
CGCGCCGACGCGGTCAGCGCATCGTCCTCGACGCGACGCTGGGCGTCGCTGCGGTCGCGCCGGGCGGCGAGGACCGATGTCCGCCAGACGGCCTTGGATCGTGCCTGCACACCGGCCACCTTAAGATCGTGAGGGGCTACCGCGTGGTAGCGAACGTTAGGGTGGGAGTCTATGACGAACAATACGACCGACGGCGTCCGACATTTCCGGACGGCAGTCGTGCCGGCGGCAGGAATGGGTACCCGGTTTCTGCCGGCGACCAAGACCGTGCCGAAGGAACTCCTTCCGGTCGTGGACACCCCGGGCATCGAACTCGTGGCAGGGGAGGCCGCCGATTCCGGTGCCGAACGGTTGCTGATCGTCACGTCCCCCGGCAAGGACGGCGTGGTCGCGCACTTCGTCGAGGATCTCGTGCTCGAGTCGAAGCTCGAGGAGAAGGGCAAGTACGAACTGCTCGCCAAGGTCCGCAAGGCTCCGGGCCTGCTCGAGGTCCAGTCCGTCGTCCAGGAACAGCCGCTCGGCCTCGGCCACGCCGTCGCCTGCGCGGAGAAGGCCCTCGACCCCGACGAGGACGCGATCGCGGTGCTGCTGCCCGACGACCTCGTGCTGCCCGTCGGTGTGCTCGAAACGATGCAGCGGGTGCGCGCCAAGCGCGGCGGCTCGGTGCTGTGCGCGATCGACGTGCCCAAGGAACAGATCAGCGCGTACGGCGTGTTCGACGTCGAGGTCGTGCCCGATGCGACCAACCCCGACGTGCTCAAGGTCCTCGGCATGGTCGAGAAGCCGGCCGTCGAGGACGCGCCGTCGACGTTCGCCGCCGCCGGTCGCTACCTGCTCGATCGCGCGATCTTCGACGCCCTGCGCCGCATCACGCCCGGCGCCGGCGGCGAACTCCAGCTGACCGACGCGATTGCCCTGCTCATCGAGGAAGGCCACCCCGTGCACGTCGTCGTGCACCGCGGCACTCGACACGACCTCGGAAATCCCGGGGGCTACCTGCGGGCTGCGGTTGACTCTGCGTTGAACACCGAGGAATACGGTCCGTCTTTGCGCCAGTGGCTCATCGAGCGCCTCGAACGCTGACGGTCGACGGGTCGCGGCTGGAGGACGAGAGACGTTATGCGGTCGGTTGAGGAACAGCAGGCACGGGTCACGGCGGCAGCCGTCGCACCCAGGCCGGTTCGGGTGGCGATCTCCGAGGCGCAGGGCCTGCTCTGCGCCGAGGAAGTGGTCACCGAACGGCCGCTGCCGGGCTTCGACCAGGCCGCGATCGACGGCTACGCGGTGCGCAGCGTCGACGTGCAGGACGCCGGGGTCACCGCCACCGACGAGGACGGGGAACCGGCGGCCGAGCTGAGCCTGCCCGTCGTCGGGGAGGTTCGCGCCGGCTCGCGCCAGCCCATCCGGCTGCAACCCCGGCAGGCGGTGCGTGTCGACACCGGCGCACCTCTGCCCACCCTCGCCGACGCGGTGCTCCCGCTCGAGTTCACCGACGGCGGCACCGCCCGCATCAAGGTACACAAGGCGGTCCGCAGCGGCGACTACGTGCGCCGCACCGGCGACGACGTGCAACCCGGGGATGTCGCGGTCCGCGCCGGGACCATCATCGGGTCGGCGCAGGTCGGCCTGCTCGCCGCGGTCGGACGCGACAAGGTGCTCGTGCACCCGCGACCGCGGTTGTCGGTCATCTCCGTCGGTGGCGAACTGGTCGACGTGGACCGCACGCCCGGACCGGGACAGGTGTACGACGTGAACTCGTACGCGCTGGCCGCCGCCGCGCGGGATGCGGGCGCCGACGTCAACCGCGTCGGCATTGTCGGCACCGACCCGAAGACGCTGCGCGAGGTCGTCGAGGGACAGCTGATCCGCTCGGAGATCGTCGTGATCGCGGGGGCGGTCGGCGGCGGTGCCCTCGAGGACGTGCGCGAAGCGCTGTCCGAACTCGGCCCACTCGAAGTGGACCGTGTCGCAATGCATCCCGGGTCCGTGCAGGGCTTCGGTCAGCTCGGCCGCGACGAGGTGCCCACATTCCTGTTGCCCGCCAACCCCGTCGGCGCGCTCGTCGTGTTCGAAGTGATGGTGCGGCCGCTGATCCGGATCGCACTCGGCCGTCGGCACCCGATGCGGCGGGTCGTCCCGGCACGCACGGTCTCGCCGATCACGTCCATCCCCGGCCGGAAGGGTTTCCTGCGCGGCCAGCTGATGCGCGACGAGGCGACCGGCGACTACCTGGTGCAGGCGCTCGGTGGGGCGGCGGGCGCGTCGTCGCATCTGCTCGCCACGCTCGCCGAGGCGAACTGCCTGGTGTTGATCGATCCCGATGTCTCCGAGGTTCGCACCGGCGACCCCGTCGACGTGGCGTTCCTCGGGCAGCGCGGTTGATCGGGGCTCATCCGGGCTGGCCGGCGGATCTGGGTCCGTTGCGGGTCCGCGGCGGTCTGGTGACGGTGCGGTCCGTGCGGTTGCGCGACGCCGCCGCGTGGAGCCGGCTGCGGATCGCCGACCGCAACCACCTCGAACCGTGG
>NZ_JADZGH010000125.1:0-4161 GCF_015865005.1 Rhodococcus sp. CX | reverse complement strand
GTGGCCCGGGATGTACCGGAGTCTGCGTGCCGAGGCCCGCAAGGGGCACATGCTGCCGATGGCCATCGAACTCGACGGACAGTTCTGCGGGCAGCTCACCGTCGGCAACATCGTCCGCGGCGCTCTGCGGTCCGCCTGGATCGGTTACTGGGTCAGCAAGGACGTCAACGGGATGGGTGTCGCGACCGCGGCGGTCGCGCTGGGGCTCGACCACTGCTTCGGCCCGGTGGGTCTGCACCGTGTGGAGGCGACCGTGCGCCCGGAGAACGCGGCGAGCCGCGCGGTGCTCAGCAACGTCGGATTCCGTGAGGAAGGGCTGCTGCGGCGCTATCTCGACGTGCACGGCGCCTTCCGCGACCACCTGCTGGTCGCGATGACCGTCGAGGAGGTGCCGGGTTCGGTGTCGGACCGGCTCGTCCGGAGCGGTCGCGCCAGCTGGGCGTGAATCGGCGGATCACTATATCCACCTGTAACGGAGATTACGGTCATATCGCGTAGTAATACCCATGCGGACATATATTCGTGTGACTAGAGTGAAGGAAGTGTCACATGATTCGGCGTGACTCGTGTTGCAGTAGTTATCACATGAGTCCGGCGTTTCTGTCGGGGTGACCGAGCGGATGCCATTAGCCTGACTAGGTCAGTGGCGTCGACAGGCTGGTAGGCGACAACTGGGAGGAGGGCCGCCGGTATGCCGAACTCGCTCCTGTGGATCGGACTCGTTGCCGTGTGGCTGTTCGTCCTGGTGCCGATGCTGGTCACGAAGCGCCCCCGTATCCGCCAGACGACCGACGCCGCGCTCGCTACGCGTGTACTGCACCGTGGTGACGACGACCCGATCACCCCGCGTGGTCCGGCCGCCGGTCACCGCAGCGACCCGAACTGGCGTCCCAGTCGCGACCGTCGCCGCGCACCGTTGGCGGCCGGTCGGGTGGACCGCCCCGCGGAGGACAGCATGGACACTCAGGAACTCGTCGATCTCGACGAGCGGCCACCCGAAGAAGCCGATCGAGCTCCCGCCCGTGAGTTCGTGCCCGCACGTCGCGGTCGCGGCGGCTTCGATCCGCACGCCGACGCGGTCGCCCGGGCGGCGCGGTACGAGTTCCGGCAGCGCGCCGTGCTCGGACTGCTGTTCGCGGCGATCATGACCGCGGCGCTCGCCCTCATCGCCTCGCCGGCCCTGTGGTGGGTGTGCGCGCTGGCGACGGCAGCGCTGATCGGCTACCTGTTCTACCTGCGCCGGCAGGTGCGGCTCGAGCAGGAGATCCGTCGTCGCCGTATGGCCCGTCTCGCGCGGTCGCGCCTCGGCGTCGAATCACGCAGCGACGAGGAACTGCGCCTCATCCCGTCGCGGCTGCGGCGCCCCGGTGCCGTCGTCCTCGAGGTGGACGACGAGGATCCGGTCTTCGAACATCTCGACACCTACGCCGACGAGGTCGACACCCACGAACCTCGCGAACCCCGCGGACCCCGCGAGGAGCCGGACTACGAAGTGCGCCGCGCGTCCGGTCAGTGACCGCGCCGGCCCGTGACGACATGGGCCACCAGGGGTGCCGACACCGTTCCGTCCGCCTCCACGTACCGGGCCAGTTCGGTCCTCACGTCGCGGCGGATGGCCTCGCGGGTTACAGGTTCGATCCGCTCGGCGAGCGGGCTCCCGTCGATTTCCGTGTCCACGAACGTCTCCGGTGACGAGAAGCGGGCGGTGCCGGTGTGTGTCGTGCACCGGTCGACGCTCGCGCCCGCCTCGCCGACCAGCGCGGTCAGTTCGTCGCGGTCACCGCAACTCCAGTAGGTGTTCAGCAGCGACACCGCGTCGGGACCGGCGTGACGCGCCGCCACCTCGACGAGCAGCCGGTAGGCGGGCTGATCCGGCAGGGCCGCCGGCACGCACACGGTGAATCCGCGCGCGACGCGGTTCATCTCGGTCAGTGCTCGCCGACGGTCGGGGAAGAACATCAGCGCCATCTGGCACAGCGCGGCGTCGAACGTGTCGTCGGGAAACGGCAGTGCGCCGGCGTCGCCGAGGCACCACCCGAGGTCGGGACGGATGCGCCGGGCCACCGCGAGCATGCCGGCGTTCAGGTCGAGGCCGACGACCCGGCCGTGCGGTCCGACCCGGTCGGCGGCTACGCGGGCCACCACCCCCGTCCCGCAGGCGACATCGAGGATCCGCTGACCCTCGGCGACCGCGGCCTGTTCGACGACGAGTGGAGCCCACTGGGCGAACAGCGCCGGCACGAATCGGGATTCGTAGACTTCGGCGGCATCGGACGAGACCTGGAACGTTTCACGCCTGGTCATGTCCCCCATCCTTGTCCCTGTTACCGCATTTGACCAGGCGATTTCGTGCATGGGCAATCGGTTTGCTAGAGTTTGCGAGCGGTTCCGAGAGGGACCGATGGGGCTGTGGCGCAGTTGGTAGCGCGCTTCGTTCGCATCGAAGAGGTCAGGGGTTCGATTCCCCTCAGCTCCACCATCTCGACGAGGTTTCAACCCTGCACCCGCTACGGGCGCAGGGTTTCTTCGTATTCGGCCCAGTCGGGCGGGTGCGTTGTATTTGCCCGGAACGGCGGATATCGTGCGCCGCTGTCTCGACCGGGGTGTACTGGGTGGCACCCGAGACCCCGATCGAGGAGGACGCGTCGTGAGGCCCATAACCGTTGTCGTCTCCGTGCCGGTCACCGATCTGACGCGCACGCTGCGGTTCTACCGCGACGGACTGGGGCTCGAGACGCCGGGCATCGACGAGGGGATCATCCCGATCGAGTTGCCGAACCTCTCACTGTTCCTGATCGAACGGCAGGAGTACGCGCTGTACGCCGTCCGCGGAGGCGTCGAGGACGGCGGACAGCCGGTGCCGGGTACCTGCATCTTCTCCTGCGCGATCGCCGACAAGGAGGAAGTGGACCGAACCATCGAGCGGGCGCGAGAGGCCGGCGGCTCGGTGCCCGGCCCCGCCGAGGAGCAGGACGGCTCGTACACCGGATACGTCGCCGACCCCGACGGCCACCTGTGGGAACTCGTCTGGAACGCGCAGACCGAAGCCGCTGCCGCCGAGTAGTCCCGGCCTCGCGCTCGGCGTCCCGATCCGTGACCGCCGGCTGGACCGTTATCGCAACGGCATCCGATCCGGTGGCAGGTCACAACGAAATTGGGAAGACTGGGTGACATGGAACACAGGATGAGTGACGACGAACTTCGGCGTGCGATTCGGGTGCTCCGCGAGCGCGCCGAGACAGCACGGCACGAGAACCGAACAGACGACGCCGAGCAGATCGAGGAAACGATCCGCCAGTACCAGGAGGAGATGGCGCAGCGTCTCTGACGGCCACCGCGCACCTCACCGGATGTCCACGTGTTCCGGGCGGAAGCGGTGGTCGTAGTACCACAGGAAGGTGTTGCGGTACCCCCACGCCGCGATGCGGCGGCACGACCCGTAGACGACCGCCCCGCGGCGCTTGCCGTATTCCGAGGTCAGCATGCGCACCCTGCCGTGCAGGGCCTTGTCCTCGTGCTCGTCCTCGATGCGGGTGCGCGGAAACCCGCCGGCGGCCTCGTACAGCTCCGCGGTGATCGCCATGTTGCAGCCCGGGGTGAGGATGTACGGCCCGTGGAACTGCGGGCCGCGGAAGTCGGGGTTCAGCTTGCCGAGGTAGGTGCCGAGCACGAACATCGTGCGCATCCCGAGCATCTGTGACCACGACAACCCCTCGTCGGTACGGGGACGCATCCGGCCGGCGATCATCCGCAGTCCCGCGTCGAACCCCGCGGTGAGTTCCGCGGTCCAGTTCGGATCGGGGAGGCAGTCGGCGTCGGTCCGCGCGAGGCGGGTCGCGCCGCGTGCCGCGGCGAAACGCATCCCGGTGTCGGCAGCCGCCCCGGTGCCCTTCTCCGGTTCCTCGACGACCTCGACGGACATGTCGGGATGGGCGGCGGAGAACTCCCGTACCCGCTGCACCGTGCGGTCGGTGGACATGTTGTCCACGACGACGACGTCGAAGTCCCGGTACCGTTGCGCGGCCAGCGCGCTCAGCGTCTGCCCTATGCGGGCTTCCTCGTCGAGGGCCGGGATCACCACGCACAGATCGGCCACGCCGCTTCTCGAACGGTTATCCGTCATCGGATGTCCCCCCTCATCGGATGTCCCCCCTCATCGGA
>NZ_JADZGH010000124.1:37844-39241 GCF_015865005.1 Rhodococcus sp. CX | reverse complement strand
GCACACGGGGACGGAGTCCACCATGTCCGAACGCACCACGGTCGGCAGCGCCGAATCCCTGCACGAGTCCGCAACCCGGATCACCGGGCTGACCGACTTCGGCAGCGACGACTACCGCGAGGCCCTCGACGTCCTGCTCGAGTCGTACGCCCGCGACGAGAAACTGACGCCGCTCGGCAGCAAGATGTCGCGGGTGTTCCTGCGCGGCGCCCTCGTCGCGCGCCTGCTGTCCGAGGCCGCCTGGAAGCAGCATCCCGAGCACGCCGACGTCGAGATCACCCGCCCGATCTTCGTCACCGGGCTGCCCCGCACCGGCACCACCGCGCTGCACCGGCTGCTCACCGCCGACCCGGCCCATCAGGGGCTCGAGATGTGGCTGACGGAGATGCCCCAGCCGCGGCCGCCGCGGGACACGTGGGCGGACAATCCGGTGTTCGCCGGGATCGAGGCCGGGTTCGCGCAGCACCACATCGAGCATCCGGAGTTCATGGGTGTGCACTACATGTCCGCCGGTGAGGTCGAGGAATGCTGGCAGCTGCTGCGTCAGTCCTTCCGGTCCGTGTCGTACGAGTGCCTCGCGCACCTGCCCACCTACTCCCGGTGGCTCGCCACCCAGGACTGGACGAGCGCCTACGAACGGCACCGCCGCAACCTGCAGCTCATCGGCCTGCCCGACGCCGACAAGCGCTGGGTGCTGAAGAACCCGAGTCACCTGTTCGCGCTCGACGAGTTGCTCACCGTGTACCCGGACGCGCTCGTCGTCGTCACCCATCGCGACCCGCGCACCGTCATCCCGTCGGTGTGCAGCCTCACCGCGCAGGCCTCGGAGGGGTGGTCGGAGGTCTTCGTCGGCGACGCGATCGGCCGCAGCCAGCTCGACCTGTGGGCGCGCGGTTTCGAGAAGTTCACCGAGGTCCGGGCCCGGCACGACCGGGCCCGGTTCGTCGACGTCGCCTACCGCGACTTCGTCGAGGACCCGATCGGCACGATCGGGTCCCTCTACGACCGCTTCGGGATCGGTCTCAGCGCCGAGGCCGAAGCGGCGATGGTGGCCCTGCACACCGAAAGCCGCCAGGGCGACCGCAAACCCGCGCATCGCTACACCCTCGCGGAGTTCGGGCTCACCGTCGAAGACGTCGACGAACGCTTTCCCGACTACGCCTTCCGCTGACCATCCGCGGGCACGAAACATGCGGTGGCACCCCATGGTTGGTGATCACCGTCGGAACAGCGGCCGTTTCGGGTCCCGGTGCCGGCCGTTCGAGCCGTCACTGCCCCGAAATCACCGTCCGCGACACCCGCGGAATCGATTTCGGACGGTGTCCGCTATCCGCTGAGGCGTTCCGTCGTGGGATGATCGACGTATGCCTGCACCGCTACCGCTCGACCCCATCGCC
>NZ_JADZGH010000124.1:27280-37834 GCF_015865005.1 Rhodococcus sp. CX | reverse complement strand
ATGGCCGTGGTGACGTCGCTGATGCGGGCCCAGCAGATCCTCATGGCGCGGGTCGAAGAGGTGCTCAAACCGTTCGGCCTCACCTTCGCGCGATACGAACTGCTGACGTTGCTGCACTTCACGCGCCAGGGCGCCCTGCCGATGGCCAAGGCCAGCGCGCGGCTGCAGGTGCACCCGACCAGCGTCACCAACGCGGTGGACCGGCTCGAATCGGCGGGGCTGGTGCGCCGGACCCCGCACCCGAGCGACCGCCGCGCGACGCTGGTCGAACTCACCGACGAAGGTCGCGCGCTGGCGATCGCCGCGACCGAGAAGCTCAACACCGAGGTGTTCTCGCGACCCGGCATTCCCGACGATCAGCTCGAGCCGCTGCTGCGCATCCTGGCCGGGATGCGGCACGACGCCGGGGACTTCGACACCGGGGGTGCGCCGACCAAGTGGTGACGGCGCCACCTCCGATCACGAAAACGACTGCAGGGCCGCCCCTTCCGGGTCGGCCCTGCAGTCGTATCACGCTCAGGCGTGCTTGAATTCCGGCGCGCGCTTCTCGATGAACGCGGCCATGCCTTCCTTCTGGTCGGCGGTGGCGAACGTCGAATGGAACAGGCGCCGTTCGAACTTCACGCCCTCGGCGAGGGTCGTCTCGAACGCGCGGTTGACCGCTTCCTTCGCCATGATGGCCGCGGACAGCGACATCGACGCGATGGTGGTGGCGGTCTCGAGCGCGACGTCGAGCAGCTCGGCGGCCGGCACGATACGCGAAACCAGGCCGGCGCGTTCGGCTTCCTCGGCGTCCATGTTGCGTCCGGTCAGGCACATGTCCATGGCCTTCGCCTTGCCGACGGCGCGGGTCAGGCGCTGCGAACCGCCGATGCCCGGGATGACGCCCAGCTTGATCTCGGGCTGCCCGAACTTCGCGGTGTCCGACGCAATGATGAAGTCGCACAGCATCGCCAGCTCACAGCCGCCGCCCAGCGCGTAGCCGGAGACCGCGGCGATGATCGGGGTGCGGGCGGACGAGATCTTGTCCCAGTCGGAGAAGAAGTCCTCGCCGTACGCCTCGGAGTAGGTCTTCGGCGCCATCTCCTTGATGTCGGCGCCGGCGGCGAACGCCTTCTCCGAGCCGGTGATGACGATCGCGCCGATCTCGCGGTCGGCGTCGAGTTCCTCGACGGCCGCGACCACTTCGCGCATCAGCTGGCTGTTGAGCGCGTTGAGCGCCTTGGGCCGGTTGAGCGTGATGAGTCCCACGCGACCCTTGCGGTCGAGCAGGATGGTCTCGAAATCGGTCACTGGTTGTCCTCTGCATTCGAACGGGCACGGATGTCGGTGATGATGGCGGAGAAGTCGAGTCCGCCACCGCCACCGGCGTTGAACCGATGGTAGAGCTCGGCCGCGCGCAGCCCGAGTTCGCCCTCCACTCCGTTGGCCCGCAGCGCGTTCGCGGCCAGCCCGAGGTCCTTGTCCATGAGCGCTGCCGCGAAGCCCGGCTGGTAGTCGTTGTTCGCCGGGGTCGTCGGGACCGGTCCGGGGACCGGGCAATTGCTGGTCAGCGCCCAGCACTGGCCGGATGCGTTGGACGCGACGTCGAACAGCGCCTGGTTGCTCAGGCCCAGCTTCTCGCCGAGCACGAACGCCTCGCTGATCGCGATCATCGACACGCCGAGGATCATGTTGTTGCAGATCTTCGCGGCCTGTCCGACGCCGGAGCCGCCGCAGTGCACGACCTTCTTGCCCATGACGTCGAGCAGCGGCTGCGCGGTGGCGAAGTCCTCCTCGGAACCGCCGACCATGAACGCCAGCGTGCCGGCGGCGGCACCCGCCACACCGCCGGAGACGGGGGCGTCGATGGCGCGGTGTCCGGCCTTGTGGGCGCGTTCGGCCGCTTCGCGGGCGTCGGCGACGTCGATGGTGGAGCTGTCGATGAACAGGGTGTTCGGCTTGGCGGCGGGCAGGATCTCGTCGTAGAGATCGAGCACGAGCTTGCCGTTGGGCAGCATGGTGATGACGACGTCGGCGTCGCGCACGGCCTCGACGGCGGAGGCCACGACGGTCACGCCGTCCTTGGTCGCCTGTTCCTGGGCTGCGGGTACCGGGTCGAACCCGGTGACCGAGTAGCCGGCCTTGACGAGATTCGCGGCCATCGGCCCGCCCATGTGGCCGAGACCGAGGAACGCGACGGTGGGGAGAGCACTCATGTCATTCTCCTTGGGAGGCGGCGAGGCCGAGTTCGAGCTCGCCGAGCGGCTGGAAGTAGGCATCGACGTCGGCGGCGGTCACGTCGGCGAGGGTTGCCGGCGACCACTGCGGGTTGCGGTCCTTGTCGACGACCTGGGCGCGGATGCCCTCGACGAGGTCGTGCGACTTCAGCGACGCGAGCGACACCCGGTATTCCTCGTCGAGCACCTGCTCGAGGCTGCCGGCCTGCCGGGCCCGCCGCAGCGAGCGCAGCGTGACCTTCAGCGCGACCGGCGACTTGCCGAGGATCTGCTCGGCGGTGGCCTGCGCTTCGGGAAGGTCGGAGGCCTGCAGGCGTTCGACGATCTCCTCGACGGTGTCCGCGGAGTAGGCGGCGTCGATCCACGACTGCTGTGCGAGCAGTTCGGATTCCGGTGCGGGCCGGGAGTATTCGGCGATCGCGTCGTCGAGCCCGGCGCTTCCGATCGCGGCGACGAACTTGTCGAGCGACTCGGACGGGACGAAGTGGTCGGCGAAGCCGAGGGCGATCGCGTCGCCCGCCTTCAGCCGGCCGGTGGTGAGCGCGATGTGGGTGCCGAGTTCGCCGGGGGCACGCGAGAGCAGGTAGGTGCCGCCGACGTCGGGGACGAAGCCGATGCCGACCTCGGGCATGGCGATGGTGGAGCGTTCGGTGACGATCCGCACGTTGCCGTGGGCGGAGATGCCGACGCCGCCGCCCATCACGATGCCGTCCATGATCGCCACGTAGGGCTTCGGGTAGCGGCCGATCGCGGCGTTGAGGATGTACTCGTCGCGCCAGAACTCCTGCGATCCGGTGCCGCCGTCCTTGGCGTCGTGGTAGATCGAGACGATGTCGCCGCCGGCGCACAGCCCCCGCTCCCCCGCCCCGGACACGACGACGGCCCGGATCGAGTCGTCGTCGGCCCATGCGGAGAGATTGTCGGCGATGGTACGGACCATGCCGTGGTTGAGAGCGTTGATCGCCTTGGGGCGATTGAGGGTCAGACGGCCGACGCCGTTCGACACCTCGACGAGAACTTCCGGTTCCTGCCCGGTCATGCCGCTCCTGTCTGCGCCGCGGCCACCACGCTGCGCGCGACGACCACCCGCATGATCTCGTTGGTTCCTTCCAGGATCTGGTGCACACGCAGATCCCGCACGATCTTCTCGATACCGTACTCGGCGAGATAGCCGTAGCCACCGTGCAGCTGCAACGCCTCGTTCGCGGCCTCGAAACCGGCGTCGGTCGCGAAACGCTTTGCCATCGCGCACAGTTCGACGACGTCGTCGGCGCCCCGGTCGAGCGCGTCCGCCGCCCGCCACAGCAGCGTCCGGGCAGCCTCGAGTTCGGTGCGCATGTCCGCGAGGCGGAACTGCAGCGCCGGGGAGTCGAGGAGCCGGTCGCCGAACGCCTTGCGTTCGGCGAGGTAGGCGACGGTCCGGTCGAGGGCGGTCTGGCCGCCGCCGACCGAGCACGCGGCGATGTTGAGACGGCCGCCGTTGAGGCCCTGCATCGCGATGCGGAAGCCGCCGCCCTCGACGCCGAGCAGGTTCTCCGCCGGTACCCGCGCGCCTTCGAGGATGACCTGGCGGGTGGGCTGGGCGTTCCAGCCCATCTTCTTCTCGTTCGCGCCGAACGACAGACCCGGCGTGTCCTTCGGGACGATGAACGCCGAGATGCCGCGCGGGCCGGGTTCGCCGGTCCGCGCCATCACGACGTACACGTCGGACGTGCCGGCGCCGGAGATGAACTGCTTGACGCCGGTCAGCACGTAGTCGTCACCGTCGCGGACGGCCTTGGTGCTCAAGGCCGCCGCGTCCGAGCCTGCGCCCGGTTCGGTGAGGCAGTAGCTGCCGAACTGTTCCATCGAGCACAGCCCCGGCACCCAGCGACGCCGCTGATCGTCGTTGCCGAACTTGTCGATCATCCACGTGACCATGTTGTGGATGGACATGTACGCGGCGATCGACGGGCAGCCCTTGGCGAGTTCCTCGAAGATCCGCACCGAGTCGAGTCGACGCAGTCCGGAGCCGCCCACGTCCTCGCGGACGTAGATGCCGCCCATGCCGAGTGCCGCGGCCTTGCGCATCACGTCGACCGGGAAATGCTTGGCCTGGTCCCATTCCACTGCGTTCGGTGCCAGGTACTCGGTGGCGAAGTCGCGGGCGGTGTCGCGGATCGCCCGGTCGTCGTCGGTGAGGGTGAACATGCTGATCCTGTCTGGGGTCTGTCGTCCGGTCCGGTCCGAGGCGCTCAGTCCATCGTGGGGATGACGAAGTGGTCGGTGTCGCTCACGTGGGCACCCTCGAGGTCGCCCTCCTTGACGCCGGACGGCCAGCGCTGCGTGATCGTCTTGGTCTTGGTGTAGAAGCGGAAGGCGTCGGGGCCGTGCTGGTTGAGGTCGCCGAAGCCGGAGGCCTTCCAGCCGCCGAAGGTGTAGTAGGCGATCGGAACCGGGATCGGGACGTTGACGCCGACCATGCCGACCTGGACGCGGGTGGCGAAGTCGCGGGCGGTGTCACCGTCGCGGGTGAAGATGGCGACGCCGTTGCCGTACTCGTGCTCGGTCGGCAGACGCAGCGCGTCCTCGTAGTCGCGGGCGCGCACGACGGTCAGCACCGGGCCGAAGATCTCCTCGCGGTAGATCGACATGTCGGTGGTGACCTTGTCGAACAGGGTCGCGCCGGAGAAGAAGCCGTTCTCGTTGCCCTCGAGGACGAAGCCGCGGCCGTCGACGACGAGCTCGGCGCCTTCCTCGACACCCTTGGCGATGTAGTCGTGGACGCGGTCGCGGGCGGCGGCGGTCACGAGCGGACCGAAGTCGGCCTTCTCGTCGAAGCTGGTGCCGATGCGCAGCTCGGCGATGCGGTCCTGGAGCTTGGCGACGAGGCGGTCGGCGGTCTCCTCACCGACCGGGACGGCGACGGACAGCGCCATGCAGCGCTCACCGGCCGAGCCGTAGGCGGCACCGACGAGTGCGTCCGCGACCTGGTCGAGGTCGGCGTCGGGCATGATGATCGCGTGGTTCTTCGCGCCGCCGAAGCACTGCGCGCGCTTGCCGTTCTTCGCGGCGGTCTCGTAGATGTACTGCGCGATCGGGGTGGAGCCGACGAAGCCGAGGGCCTTGACACGCGGATCGTTGAGCAGGACGTCGACGGATTCCTTGTCGCCGTTGACGACGTTGAAGACACCGGCGGGCAGGCCGGCCTCGATGAACAGCTCCGCGAGGCGCAGCGGCACCGAGGGGTCGCGCTCGGACGGCTTGAGGACGAACGCGTTGCCGCAGGCGAGGGCCGGGGCGGCCTTCCACAGCGGGATCATCGCGGGGAAGTTGAACGGGGTGATGCCGGCGACGACACCGAGGGGCTGGCGCATCGAGTAGACGTCGATGCCGGTGCCGGCGGACTCGGTGTATTCGCCCTTGAGCAGGTGCGGGGCGCCGAGGGCGACCTCGACGACCTCGAGGCCGCGCTGGACGTCACCCTTGGCGTCGGGGATGGTCTTGCCGTGCTCGCTCGACAGCAGCCGCGCGAGTTCGTCCATGTTGTCCTGCGCGAGCTGCAGGAACCGCATCAGCACCCGGACGCGCTTCTGCGGGTTCCACGACGCCCATTCCTTCTGGGCCTCTTCGGCGTTGGCGATGGCGGCCTCGACCTCGCTCTGGGTGGCGAGCGGGACGCGTGCCTGCACCGCGCCGGTGTTGGGGTCGAAGACGTCCCCGAATCGCCCGGACGTCCCGGCGACGTGCTCGCCGCCGATGAAGTGGGTGAGTTCACGAATGCTCATTGTCGCGAGTCCTTTGCTGATCGACGGTTCGGACACAGGGCGCCGAAAGCGGGCCCCTCGAAGTCTGTGTCCATCCTATAGTTGGAAGTCCATGTATGTCTACCGTCACATCCCGGCGGTCCCCCCGCGACGCCGCGTCACCCCCAGGGAACGCCGCGTCACCGCAGGCGGCGGTACAGATCCTCCAGGTCGGACACCGCGCGGATGACGACGGCCTCGTCCGTGCCGCCCGCGCGCAGCGCACGCCGCAGCAGCATCGGGTCCAGATCCTCGAGCGCCGGGCGGAACCGCTCCATCGGCAGTTCCGGCAGTTCCGTGTCGTCGCCGTAGAAGTCGTCGACCGGGGGCTCCGACGCATCGACCTCGCCGATCAGCCGCTCGAGACCCACGCCCCGGAGGGTGAGCACGGCCAGCGGGTGCTCGTCGACGTGCTCGGCCAGCAGATACGCCACGGCCGCGGCGTGCTTGCAGGGCCAGCCGTCGTCGGGGCACGTGCAGTCGAAGTCGAGTTCACCGGCGCGGCGCGGCAGCAGCAGCGGCCCCAGCTCCTCCGGCAGCGCCCCGGCCGCGAGCCGCGCGAGCATCCCGGGCGCCGAACGCACCTGTGCGACCAGTTCGGCGATCGCCTCCTCGTCGAGGGTGCGGACCGTGACGGTCGCGGTGAACGGGCGCAGCTGGCTGCCCTGCACGTCGCCGACGACCGCGCCCGGTTCGAGCCGCAACGAGAGCACCTGCCCCGAGCGCGCGTAGGTGCGGCCGCGGGTCAGCCGGCCCCTGTCGGCGACCTGCTCCATCGCACCGATCAGTTCCTTCGACCACCAGCTGCGCCCGATCGCGCCACGTTTGGTGCGGGCCTCGATACCGCCGTCGACGCGGATCGGTGTGCCGTATCTGCGGAAATTGTTTCGCGCCATGGTCATTCACCCACCGCGTCGTCGCTCAGGGTCAGCAGGGCGTGGAGCTGGTCGGTGGACAGCTCGGTGATCCAGTTCTCCCCCACACCGACCGCGAGGTCCGCAAGTTCCTGTTTGCCGGTGAGCATCTCGTCGATCCGTTCCTCGACGGTGCCGACGCACACGAGCTTGCGCACCTGCACGTCGCGACGCTGGCCGATCCGGAACGCCCGGTCGGTGGCCTGGTTCTCCACCGCAGGATTCCACCAACGATCCAGGTGCACAACATGATTGGCCGCGGTCAGGTTGAGACCGGTGCCGCCGGCCTTGAGCGAGAGCAGCATGATCGGCGGCCCGTCCGGCTCCTGGAACCCGGTGACCATCGCGTCGCGGCGGGTCTTGGACACCCCGCCGTGCAGGAAGGGCACCTGCGTGGAGAACCGCTCGGCGAGATAGGGGGCGATGAGCTCCCCGAACTCGCGGAACTGCGTGAACAGCAGAACCTTCTCGCCGTCGGCGAGCACCGATTCGACGATGTCCTCGACCAGGCCGAGCTTGCCGGAGCGGTGGCGGCCGCGGCGCAGCACCGGCGATCCGTCGGCGAGATAGTGCGCCGGATGGTTGCACACCTGCTTGAGCCGGGTCAGCGCCGCGAGGACCGCGCCCTTGCGGGCCATCCCCTCCTTCTCCTTGATCTTGCGCATCATGTCGTCGACGACCGCCCGGTACAGCGCGGCCTGCTCGGCGGTGAGGTTCGCGCGGACGGTCTGCTCGAACTTCTCCGGCAGGTCGGCGATCACGTCCGGGTCGGTCTTGACGCGCCGCAGCACGAACGGGGCGGTCAGCGCCCGCAGCCGGGCCGCGGCCGCCGCGTCGCGTTCGCGTTCGATGGGCACCGCGAACCGGGCCCGGAACGACGCGGGCGACCCCAGCAGCCGCGGATTCGCGAAGTCGAGGATCGACCGCAGTTCTTCGAGCCGGTTCTCCACGGGTGTGCCGGTCAACGCGATGCGATGCGAGGCCGCAACCGACCGCACCGCGCGCGACTGCGCGGTGTTCGCGTTCTTCACGTGCTGCGCCTCGTCGAGCACCACCCGATGCCAGGTCAGCGCCCGCACGTGCGCCAGGTCGCGGGCGACGATCGCGTAGGTGGTGATGACCAGGTCGCTGTCGTCGACCACCGCGGCCAGGTCGTCGTCACGCAACCGGCCCGACCCGTGGTGGACGTGGACGCGCAGGCCGGGCGCGAATTTCGCGGCCTCGCGCTGCCAGTTGCCGACCACCGACATCGGGCACACCAGCAGCGTCGGCCGGACCGGGCCGCGGGTGCGTTCGTGCACCAGCAACGCCAGCACCTGCACGGTCTTGCCCAAGCCCATGTCGTCGGCGAGCACCGCACCGAGCCCGAGCCCGCTCATGAACGCCAGCCAGTCCAGGCCGCGCTGCTGGTAGGGCCGCAGGGTCGCGTGCAGACCGGGCGGGGCCGGGACCGGTTCCGGGTGCGCCTGCCCGTCGAGCAGGGTCGCGACCCACCCGGAGGCGCTGATGTCGGTGACCTCGGCGGGCGGCACGTCGTCGCCGGTGAACTGTGCGAACAACGAGCCGAGGGTGGTGTCCTGCCCGGAATTGCGGGTCACGTAGCGGGCGGCCTGGGCCAGCGCGGCGGCGTCCGCCTTGACCCACTTGCCTCGCAATTTGACCAGGTCGCTGTTGGCGGCGACGAGCTGTTCCATCTCGGCGGCGCTGAGCAGCATGTCG
Organism: Rhodococcus sp. CX; assembly: GCF_015865005.1. Taxonomy (NCBI): domain Bacteria; kingdom Bacillati; phylum Actinomycetota; class Actinomycetes; order Mycobacteriales; family Nocardiaceae; genus Rhodococcus; species Rhodococcus sp. CX. The sequence goes on along the minus strand of NZ_JADZGH010000124.1, from coordinate 29,197 downwards.
CCCACCGCGAGCTGCCATTCGTACGAGACGATCGCGTTCATGCCGACCGCACTCTCCTCGGCCGCGACGGGGGCGGCGGCGGACTCGACACGCAGCCGCAGCGACGGTTCGACCGTCGCCCACGCGCGCGGGAGCAGCAGCGCCACGCCGGTGTCCTGCAGGGCACGCGCGCCGTGCTCGACGAGATCGACGACGACGGGCGTGGGCAGCAGCAGATCCAGGCTGTCGGGGTCGCGGGGCACGTCCTGCAGCCGCGGGTAGGCCTTCAACGCGGCGCCGAGCTTGCGGATACCGATCTGCAGCAGTTCCGCGTCGGTGCCGCCGATCGGCACCGGCGCCGGGGCCTGGCCCTCCGATCGCAGGCACACCTCGAGCCGCCACAGGGCGTCCGCGGGATCGTCGGCCTCGTCGGGTTCGACGAGCCGCAGCACCAGGTCGGGTTCGTTGCCGGACAGGCTGGCGCGCCACTCGTCGAGCGCGTCGGCCATGCGCTGGGTGCCGGCGTGGTGCGGCGTGCCCTCGGTCAGCGCCGCGATCAGCGGATGCAGCGAGGTGCCGGACCCGAGCATCGCCCGGGTGATCGGGTCGGTGAGCTCGGTGCACAGGTTCTCGAGCAGCCGCGACGGATTGCCCAGCTGCCGCTGCACCGGCGGCATCGCGGCGACCAGTTCGGCCTTCCACGCGCGGGTCCGCTCCCCGCCGAGCAGCTGCCAGCGCACCCACCACTGCTTCTCGGCGCGATGCATCCGGGGGGCGACGCGACCGGCCTGGGCCCAGCGTTCGATGCCGCGGGCGACGTGCGCGAGGAAACGCAGGTCCCCGGACACGCCGTCGGGCCGCCGCGGCAGATCCAGTAGGAGCTGGGCAGCATCCGGAGGTGCCACCGCGACCGCGGGCAGGGTTCGCGGCGCGTCGTCCCCGGGCAAGGTCAGCTCGACGCGATGCCGGAACGGGCGGTCGATCCAGCGCCGCAGCGCCGACGGCAGCACGTCGTCGTCGGGCGGGGCCGAGGGGTCGCGCCACAACAACAGACCCGATCCCGGTGACCAGACCCCGTGCAACATGCCCACCATGGTGCCAGGCGGGTGCGCCTCCGGCGCCGGTGCGTCTTTGTGGCGGTCAGGGCCTCCACATAGGCACACGGGCGGCGGAGCCGCCCTAGGCTGAGCGCATGCCCCTCGCCTACGGTTTCGTCGAATACGGCGGCCCCGAAACCCAGCAGTTCCTCGACCTCGAGGTCCCCGTACCGGGTCCCGGGCAGTTGCTGGTGGCGGTGCACGCGGCGGGCGTGAATCCGGCCGATTGGAAGGTCCGGGCGGGCACCCGCAAGGACACGGTGCCGGTCACGCTGCCGGCCGTGCTGGGCCGGGAGGTGTCCGGTGTCGTCACCGCCGTCGGCGACCGCGTCGACGGCTTCGCGGTCGGGGACGCGGTGTTCGGCGCGACCGCGACCGGGTTCGGTGGATACGCCGAGTACACGCTGCTCAATGCGCACAGCGCCGTCCACAAACCTGAGCAGGTGGGTTTCGCCGCCGCCGCGACCGTCCCGGTGGCCCTGGGCACCGCGTTCGACATCGTCGACGCGCTCGCGATCTCGGAGGAGGACACCGTGCTCGTGATCGGCGCCGGCGGGGGCGTCGGATCCGCCGCGACCCAGCTCGCGCGGACACGCGGCGCGACCGTGCTCGGGGTCGCGTCGGCCGGCAAGCGGGACCTGCTGGAAGGCAACGGCGCCACCTGGATCGAATCCGGCGACGACGCGGCCGACCGTGTTTCCGCCGCCGCTTCCGACATCACCGCGATCGTCGACCTGGTCGGCGGCGCGACCCTCCGGACGTTCGCCGCAGCCGCTCCCGGAGCCCGCATCGTCAGCGTCGCCGATCCGGCCGGAGCAGCGGAACTGGGTGGTTCCGGAGT
>NZ_JADZGH010000124.1:17566-27270 GCF_015865005.1 Rhodococcus sp. CX | reverse complement strand
GTCGCGGACGGCACCGTGGACCCGCACATCGAGCGGACGTTCCCGCTGCGGGAGGCCGGTGCGGCGCTCGCCGTCGTCGAAGGCGGCCACGCCCGCGGCAAGGTCGTCATCGTGGTTCGCTGAGCGCACCCGCGGATCGGACGCGCAGCGGGAACGACACTGGGACACTGGTGACCAGGTCCCTCACCAGGAGTCCGCCATGACGATTCTGATCCAGGTCCTCGAGCAGACCTACAGCTCCAACACCCCCTGGGAACAGGTCAAGTACGCGTTCGTCGATTCCGGTCACGTCACCACCCTGCGGCTGGACGGCCAGTGCGGGGTGTGGCTCGACGGCACCAAGCACGGCGAATCCCATCGCCTCGCCGCGACCGCGAGTCCCGAGCAGGCGATCTTCTTCCTGCTCACCGTGTTCGACCGGATCGCCCAGTGCAAGCAGAGCGGAGGCTCGTGGATCATCGGGCACGACGGCCGGACGGTCTCGTCCATCCACGCCGCCCGGTTTCCGCTGACGGTCGACGGATGAGCAACTGATCGTTGTCGGTGCCCGCTGCGACGATCGTCCGGTGCGCGGGGGCAAGGGCATCTGGGTCGTGGTGGTGGCGGTCGCGATCGTCGCGTCGTCGGGGTGGGAACGAACCGGCCCGACGGGACCGGCCGCGCCCGGCAGCCCGTCCCGCGCAGATCTCGGGCGGTTGCTCGCCGGCGTCGAGGTGGTGTTCCGGCGCCCGCACGTGCCGGGATATCAGCGTGGCTGCGACGCCGGCGAGGCGTGTGTGTTCGGGCCGGCCTGGTCGGACGATCATCCCGGTCGCGGTGGGCGCGACGGCTGCGACACCCGTAACAACGTGCTCGCACGCGACCTGCGCGAAACGACGTTCCGTCCCGGCACGGGCAACTGCGTCGTGCTGTCCGGCACCCTCGACGACCCGTACACGGGAGAACGAATCCTGTTCCGGCGCAGCGACGCCCGCGAGGTGCAGATCGACCACGTCTATCCCCTGGCCGCGGCGTGGGACCTCGGTGCCGCGACGTGGCCACCGCAGCTGCGCCGGCAGTTCGCCAACGACATCGACTTCAATCTCGTCGCCGTGGACGGCGAGGCCAACGAGGACAAACGCGACCGCACTCCCGCCGACTGGCTGCCGCCCGCGTCGAGCACGCGCTGCTGGTTCGCGGGCAAGTATCTGACGGTCGCGGTGCGGTACGGACTGCCGGTGACCGCGGCCGACCACCGTGCCCTCACCGACGCGGCCGCGACCTGCCCCGATGCGAATCAGCTTTCGCCGATGACGCCGAACGCGCCGTGATCGCCGGTAGGACACACACGCCGCCGAGCGATCGAGTTCGAGCTGTCTACGGGGTCGACGTACGATGTCCGACCGGCTTCAGTGCCGCTCGACTGCCCCGATGTCCCGACGACCGTTCATCAGCTTTTCCAACAGCATGATCAGGAGCTGGCGTTCGATCGGCGTGAGCAGAGATGCCCACTCGTGTTCGCGCCGATTGTGATCTGCGAATGCCTTCGTGATGACCGCAGTGCCTTCGGAGGTCAGGCTGAGCGTCGCACCCCGCCCGTCTTCAGGATCGTCCTGCCGATCGATCAGGCCGGCTTTGCGCAAACTGGCCACCAGACTGGACACCGTCGGCCTGGGCATCGAGGACAAACTCGCCACCATGTGCGGACTCAGCGGTCCCGCCACCCACAGGACGAACAGCACTCGGAATGTCGAGTCCGTTTGATGAAGCGGTCGCAGTGTCTGGACCTCGAGGTCGTAGATCACGGTCCGGGTGGCCCGGTTCAGCGACATGACGAGGCGGCTGGCCTCCATGTCCACACCATCGACGTGGCTGGGGATCAGCCCCTGCGCACGGTCGACCAGGCTCCAATAGTCCGCCACATCGCTGTTGGGGACGTTCGATGAGTCGTTGGGCACGTGGACACACTAGTCGCATGTAGTTCGACATGACCAGAAACTGATTCGGGTTCGAACTTGATTCCGCCGCAGTTCCAGCCGGATGAGCTACCGGACGGCGTCCGCCGACCTGCCAATTTGGGACCGATTACCTGCTAAAAGAGTCCATCACTCCCCATGTCTCGGCAGAGCGAGGGATGCAGACACCCATTCGGTCGCCTTGACATCCGGATGCATGTAATTCAGACTCGTATCACTTTATGTGACCTGCGACTCAGTGAAGTCGCGCCATGACGCCCACCACCGAGTCCCCGTCCGGGAAGCCGGTGCGCCCCAGCCGGCGCGCGAAGAGGAAGAAGCACGCAATGTATTACGAATGGCAGCAATTCGATCCGTCACCGGTCCCCGATACCGCCGAGAGCGATCGAGTTCACGACGTGGCCGTGATCGGTGGAGGACCGGTCGGTCTTGCCATGGCGATCGCACTGCAGCGACGGGGAATCGACGCGGTCGTTCTCGAGGCCCGTACCCAACTCTCGGACGGAAGCCGCGCGCTCACCCTCAATCGAGAGAGCCTGCATTTCCTCGACACCATCGGTGTGAGCGAGGACTTCATGAAGCTCGCACAGCCGCGCAGCCGCAGCATCGTGTTCCATGGCAGCACCGAACTGTGGCGTACCGAATACGAAACCGAACTGCACGAGCGCTTTCCCCAGCTGGCGCTCCTGCAGCAATGCTGGCTGGAGCACGTGCTGTTGGACAACCTCCGAGCCCGTGCGCCTCACGCGATCCGGTGGGGCCACACCGTTACGGGCATAGACGATCTCGGTGACGAGGTGCGCATCGACGTCGACGCGCACGGGAGCAACTACCAGCTTCGAGCCCGCTACGTGATCGGTGCCGACGGGGCTCGGGGCGTCACCCGACGCCTCCTCGGCCTTCGATACGAGGACGTAGTCCCTCGCCGCAGCGCCGATGCCCGGTTCATCATCTGCGACTTCTCCATGGACCACGACCTGCAGCCGGGCCGCCGGCTCTTCATCGGACCTGATTACGCACCCGATTCCGTGGCGATCCTGCATTCGCAGCCGTTCGACGTCTGGCGCCTCGACTACCAGGTGCCCGAAGGCACGGATCCCGAAGCGGCTGCCACGCCCGAGACAGCCGAAACCCGTGTCCGCGAGCACCTGTCGATGATGGGTATCGATGCGGAACCGACGATTCTGTGGGTCACCACCTACCGGGCCCTGGGACGCACTCTTCCCCGCTACCGGCAGGGCCGGGTGCTGTTCGCGGGGGACGCCGCACATCAGTCCCCGATCTTCGGAGGACGCGGCCTGAACATGGGATTCGGTGACGTCAATGCCCTGGCCTGGCGCCTGCCTTTCGCACTGGCCGGCGACGACACCCCACTCGACGAGTATTCCGCCGAGCGGACCCATGTCGTCAGCCGCACCCTCGACGCCCTGACACCGGTGTCCCTGTTCATGACCAGCGCCGACGAAGCCTCCCGCACACTCCGTCGTGAGGTGATGTCTCTGCTTCCCGAGGCCCCTGCCCTGCGGGAACTCATCGACGGCCATGCCGCCGCACACATCTCGGACTTCCCCGTGGACGCTGCGGACAGCGGCGTCGTCGGTCGCCCGCTCAGCGAGCTTCGCGTGACCACGCAGTCGGGTGAGGAACGGTATCTCACCGAGCTTCTGCCTCCGCGGTACTTCCGCATCGAACGCCTCACCGACCCGAGCGACGCCCCCGGTACCGCCGCGCTGCTGCTCCACGACGAGGGATCGAAGTATCCCTCCACCGACACCCCCGAGCCGGCGGCGACGCATGTCGTATATGCGCCCGACGATGCGGTGCGCGAACGCCTGGGACTGACCGTGGCCGGCGATGCCCTGGCCGGCCGACCCGATCGGATCGTGTACGTCCAGGACCACGCCTCGGTCGCTCCCGCCGACGATCGCCCGCACTCGGCTCTGCAGCGCGTGTTCGTCGAACTGTCCGACTCGATGTCTGCCCTCGGTGTGGACGGCAGCCGTACCGCTGCTGCCCGGGACACCCTGCGTGCCGCTGCACTCGAAGGAGCAGCCTCGTGACGCTGTCCGAATCGGTCTCCGACTTCGACCGTCTCCGAATGGGATTCGACTTACACCAGTTGACTCTCTTCGAGTCCCTCTCCACGCGAGCGCGCCGGGATCCGGATCGAATCTTCCTGACGGACCTCGATACCGGTGTCGAGTACACCTACACCCGATTGGTCGAGGAAGCCGAACTGTACGCACGCTGGCTCACCGCCCGCGGAGTGTCCCGGGGCGCACACGTCGCCGTGCAATTGCCCAACAGCGTCGAGCACATCCTCTTCTACATCGCGCTCAGCCGTCTCGGGGCTGTCGCGGTGCCGCTCAACACCCAGGCCGCCGGCGACCTTCTCGCCTACTACCTCACCAATTCCGATGCGTCGATGCTCGTCCACGACGCCTCGAACCACGAGTCGGCCCGCATCGCACAGGACGCCGGGATCGCGGCGATCGGACTGACAGGTCCGTGGAGCGAAACCGAGGCCGAGGGAATCACCCACGCCACGATCTGCCAGGAGGCCGACTCCACCGCGCCACTGCCACTCGATGCCGTCGACCCGACGAGCCTGGGCTACATCAACTACACGTCCGGGACGACAGGCCCGTCGAAGGGCGTGATGATGACGCACATCCGCGCGATGCTGTGGGGTTTCAGCCACGCCGTGTCGTTCGGCTACCGCGCCGACGATCGGGTGTACATCTGCTTGCCGCTGTTCCACGTCAACGCTTTTCAGGGAGCACTGCACTGCGCGATCGGCGCGGGCTCCCAGGTCTTCCTCCGTCGGCGGTTCTCCGCGTCCAAGTTCTGGGACGACGTGCGCACCGCTCGCATCACCGCCACGAACCTGCTCGGTTCGATGGCCGCGATCCTGTGGAAGAAAGACCCTCGGCCGACGGACGCGGACAATTCCCTTCGCATGGTGATGACCGTGCCGATCCCCGCCTACGCCACGGACTTCGAACGCCGGTTCGGGTTGCGTTTCACCTCCGGCTACAGTCTCACCGACTACGGCCCGAGCCATGCGTACACCCTTGCCGATCCGTCGGAGAAGCTCGGCTCGGCCGGGCGGCTCCGCCCCGGGATGGAGGCCCGGATCGTGGACACCCACGATCTCGAGGTCCCCCCGGACACGAAGGGGGAACTGGTCATCCGGTCCACCGTTCCGTGGAACGAGTCCAGCGGGTATTACGGGATGCCGGAAGCCACCGTGCAGAGTCGGCGCAATGGATGGTTCCACACCGGCGACCTGTGCCGCATCGATGCCGACGGCTACATGTGGTTCGAGGACCGGCTCAAGGATGTGATCCGTCGGCGCGGAGAGAACATCTCCGCCTTCGAGCTCGAAGGGATGGTCTCGAAGATCGACGGCGTGCGCGACGTCGCCGCGATCGCGGTTCCGTCCGAACTCGAAGAAGACGAGATCGCGCTGTTCCTCGAACTCGAGGACAGCAGCCCCGAGGCCCTGGCGTCCCTGCAGAAGGAATGTGAGGAGGCACTGCCCCGCTACATGCGGCCGGAGTTCTACGTGCCCGTCGACACCTTGCCACGCAACGCCAGCCACAAGATCGAGAAATACAAGCTGCGGGACCGGTACGCGAGTGCCGCCGCATTGGAGCCCCACCGGAGGACGCAGTGACGAGCACGATCTGGACCCACGGTCGGCGTGTCCCCGGCATCACCCCGGACACCGCCGACTACTGGACCGGCGGAGCAACCGGCCGGTTGCGTATCCAGCACTGCTCCGCGTGCGAGCAGTGGCAGCACCCGCCGAGCCCCGTCTGCCGACGGTGCCGCACGGCCACCCATCTGGCATCCGACGCTGTCAGCGGACACGGCCGCGTCGCATCGTGGACCACCAACGAGCAGCCCTGGTTTCCCGGCCAGCCGGTGCCTTTTCGTGTCGGATACGTCGAACTGGTCGAACAACCCGGCCTGTACGTCTTCGGAGGTCTGATCGGCGGCACCGATATCGACGACCCCACCGACAAGCCCGTCGTCACCCGCTTCCAGCAGCAGGGTGAGGCGTGGCTGCCCGTTTTCGAGATCACGGACGAGGAGTGACGCCGGTGCATGCCGAACGAAATGTAGCCATCACCGGTATCGGTTTGTCCGAGGTGGGGCGCCGCACCACCGCGAGCGCCCTGTCCCTGACCGTGGACGCGGCCCTGACCGCGATCACCGACGCCGGGCTCACGGTCGACGACATCGACGGCATCTCGACCTATCCGGGAGCCGCGAACACCGGCGGCGGGTTCGCTCCCGTCGGCGCACAGGACCTGCGTCTTGCGCTGGGACTGAACGTCAATTGGTACTCGGCCGCCGCCCTGGACTCGCCGAGCCAGTTCAGCGCGATCGTCAATGCGATCGGTGCACTGTCCGCAGGGCTCGCCCGTCACGTCCTGGTCTTCCGCACCGTGACCGAGGCACAGTCCCGGGCGCTGGACAAGCAGGCGCAGAGTTGGGCCGGATCATCCGGGGAGATCCACGGCTTCTGGGAATGGACCGCACCGTACGGTGTCGAATCCCCCGTGCCTTGGTACGCGACCTACGCACAGCGGTACATGTACGAGCACAAGCTGACCCACGAGCAGCTCGGTGCGATCGCCGTGAACGCCCGTACGAATGCGGCGGGCAACCCCTCGGCTGTCTACCGCGACCCGCTCACGCTCGACGACTACCTCGACAGCCGCGTCGTGTCCTGGCCCCTCCGCCTCTACGATTGCGACGTCCCGGTCGACGGATCGGTCGCTTTCGTGCTCTCCCGGCTCGACGACGCCCGGCACATGACCAATCCACCCCTACGCTTCGAGGCCGTCGGCACCGCGATGGGGGCCGGCGGATTGCGCGACCCTCGCGACCTGACCTCGTTCGGGGCCGAGAAGGCGGCTGCGATGCTCTGGGATCGGTCCCGGATTTCTCGTCGCGACGTGCGCGTGGCGCAGATCTACGACGGCATGAGCATCCTGACGGTGCACTGGCTGGAGGCTCTGGGCTTCTGCGCCAAGGGCGAGGTCGGGGCGTTCGTCGAAGGTGGCACGAATATCGGACTGAACGGAGAACTACCGATGAACACCGGTGGCGGCCAGCTCTCGGCCGGGCGTTTGCACGGACTGGGACATCTCCACGAGGCCTGTGTCCAGCTGTGGGGACGTGGAGGAACGCGGCAGGTCGGCCGAGAGCCGGACGTCGCCGCAGTCAGCATGGGCGCCTACGGCCTCGGCTGCGCACTGCTGATGAGAGAGGACTGACGATGCCGAATCTGTTCGATCCCATCGACCTCGGTCCGTTGTCCCTGCCCAACCGCATCGTCATCCCTCCCATGTGTCAGTACAGTGCCCGCGACGGACTGGCCACCGACTGGCACCTGATCCACATCGGCAGCCTGGCCCTGTCCGGCGCAGCACTACTGATCATGGAAGCGACCGCGGTCTCCGAGGAAGGACGGATTACGCCGGACTGCCTCGGCCTGTGGCGCGACGACCAGTCCGAAGCCCTGGCTGCACTGGTGAAAACGGTACGATCCCAATCGCCGATCCGGCTCGGTATCCAGCTGTCGCACGCCGGTCGCAAGGCTTCCAGCCACAGCCCACGAACCGGCGGCTCGGGCCCCCTGGACGCGACCGAGGGGTGGCCGACGATCGGTCCGAGCGCCGTCCCGGTGTCCGAGCGGTGGCCTGTTCCGATGCCACTGACCGTGGACGATATGGACCGCGTGGTCGAGCACTTCGTCGCCGCCGCGAATCGAGCGGTCGATGCCAGGTTCGACCTGATCGAGCTGCACGGAGCACACGGATATCTGCTCAGCTCGTTCCTGTCCCCGTTGGCGAACCGGCGAACCGACGAGTTCGGCGGCGGGTACGACAACCGTGCGCGCTTCCCCCTGCGGGTCTTCGAGGCGGTGCGCGCGGCCGTTCCGTCGACCGTGGCTCTCGGTGTCCGCGTCAATGGAACCGACTGGGTCGACGGTGGCATCATTCCCGAGGAGGCATGCCGATTCGCCGTCGACCTCGAACGGCGCGGGGCCGATTTCGTCCACGTCAGCAGTGGTGGCAACGCGCGCGGGGACATCCCCCTCGGTCCCGGTTACCAGATCCCGCCGGCACGGCTCATTCGCCGGCACGTGAACATCCCGGTCATCGGAGTCGGTCTGATCAGCAGCCCGGTCCTCGCCGACGAGCTGGTCGCGGACGGCAGCGTGGACCTGGTCGGAATCGGCCGAGGCCACCTGCACAATCCGCACTGGACCTGGTCGGCGGCGGAAATTCTGGGCCATCACCTCGATGTGCCGTACCAGTACGCCCGGGCCAGAACCAGCACGTTCGAACCCCCGAAGTCATGGCAACATCTCGGCCGCCAGGAGGTACAGCCGACCACGTGAACAGACTGTCGGGGCTTACAGACCTTCTTCGCGCCACGGCGCGACACGAACCGAACACCTTGAAAGCCCAACGCATCCTTCCCCTTTAAACGAAGTGGACTTTCGCATGACCTTCCTCCAAATCGCCTCCGTGGTGATACTCCTCGGATCGTTCATCGTCGCATCGGTGTGGACGATCAACATGGGACTGCTGCTCCTGGTCGGCGGCACCGCGATCGCATACTTCAGCGGAATCTCGCTGGATGTCGTCGCAGACTCGTTCCCGAGTGAAACCTTCATCCTGATCATCGGCATCACATACTTCTTCGCCGTGGTCGAGTCGAGCAAGACGATGGACTTCATCGTCGACGGGCTGCTGCGCCTGCTGCGTGGCTCGATCGCGCTGGTGCCTCCGCTGCTGTTCGTGCTCTCGGCCGCGGCGACCGCGATCGGTGCCTATCCGCCGGCCGTGGCAGCTCTCGTCATCCCGGTTGCGATGCGACTGGCCAGGGACTACGACATCAGCCGGTTCCTCGTGACGATCATGGTCGTGCACGGCATCCTGGCCGGCAATTTCGGCCCGCTGGCGACTCCGGCTGTGTTCACCGCGAAGCAACTCACCGAAGCCGGACTCGAGCCGATCACCCTCCAGCTGTTCGTGAGCCATGTGGCGATCAACGGTCTCGTCGCGGTCATCGCCTACTTCCTGTTCGGTGGTGCGAAGCTGGTGCGTGCCGGCCGGATGTCGGTGGCGCAGCCGGCGTTGGCCACGGTGGGCGGCGGGCCGGTGTCCGGATCCGCCGGTGGCTCCGCCGATACTCCGGACTTCGACGGCCCGTCCCCCGCTGCAGGCCGGGGCACAGGACACGGACGGCCGAACACCTACCAGATCGCCACGCTGATCGCGCTGGCCACCTTGCTCGTCGCCTCGCTCGGTTTCGGCATGGACATCGGGTTCAGCGCGTTGGCACTGGGTCTGCTGCTGACGCTGCTCTTCGAGCGCAAGCAGAACACCTTCATCAACACCATGCCCTGGGGCGTCATGCTGATGCTCGCCGGTGTCCTGATCTACATCGGCGTTCTGACCGAGATCGGCACGATCGACGCGATCAACGACTCGCTGTCCAGCATCGGCTCCGCGTCCGGCGCCGTCCTCGCCCTGTCCTGGCTCAGCGGCATCATCTCGGCGTTCGCCTCGTCGATCACCGTCATCGGTGCGACCTTGCAGCTCGCTATGCCGCTCGTCTCGGGTGACATGAGCACCCTGTCGGTGGTCGGCCCGGTCACCGTGTCCACGACGATCGTCGACGCGAGCCCGCTGGGCATCATCGGAGCCCTCGCTCTGGCGA
>NZ_JADZGH010000124.1:16736-17556 GCF_015865005.1 Rhodococcus sp. CX | reverse complement strand
TGCGCTCGATGCTGCTGTGGGCCGGCACCATGGTTCTCCTCGGTCCCCCGCTGGCGTGGCTGCTGCTGACCGTTCTGTGAACCGCACAGCCGACGAGCAGGAAAACCGACAAGGAGAATTCGGATGAACGCCCAGATCCCGTGCCCGTCCCAGGTGTCGACGGACGACGTCGTCGCCGTGCACCAGCTCTACGGACGCCAAAGTCACGCCATCGACTCCGGTCGGGCCGAGGATTGGGCTGCCACCTTCACCGTCGACGGGGAATTCCTCTCGCCGAGCTACCCCGCTCCCGCCCGCGGAGCCGACGAGCTGGTCGCGTTCGCCGAACGGTTCCATGCCGATTGCCGAGCACGTGGCGAAGTCCTGCGTCACGTGCTCGGCACGGTGGAGGTTCGACCGGCAGGCCCGGGCGCACTGCACTCTCGGGCATACCTGCAGATCGTCGGCACCCCCGCAGGTGATTCGGTTCGACTCCACCGAATCACCGTGCTGGAGGACGAGATCGAGATGACCGCGGACGGATGGAAGATCCGACGCCGTACCGTGCACCCCGACCGGTGAGACCACCGCCGCTCAGACGGGATCCGTTGCCACCGCAGTACAGGCGGAGACAAGTGCCACGTCGCCCGTCGAAAGCGCCACCTCGATAGCTCAGTGCCGCCTCGCCATTCACCGTGCGGGCCGAACCCACTCCGGTTCGGCCCGCACGGTCTGTTTCACGTGACGGCCACGAGTTCGGCCCCGCCAACCACTCCTGTCACTGCTGCAGCCCGACGCGGTCATCCCGAGTCCTTCCGGATCGGAGCCAGGCGCGCAGCAC
>NZ_JADZGH010000124.1:0-16562 GCF_015865005.1 Rhodococcus sp. CX | reverse complement strand
CCGCGGCCGCCTCACCCGCCATCTCCAGCAGATGCGCCCGGACCGCGACCGCGCGATGGTTGCCGGCGAGCCGCCGGTCGTCCGCCACCGTCGCGAGGAGATCCAGCCCGGCGCGGGGGCCGGCGAGCATGCCCACGGCGGCCGCTCGGTTCACCGTGACCATCGGGTTGGGTGCGACGTGCGACAGCACCCGGTACAGCGCGACGATCTGCGCCCAGTCGGTGTCCTCGGCGCGGGCGGCCTCCGCGTGCACCGCGGCGATCGCGGCCTGCAGTTGGTAGGGCCCGGGCGGGGCGGCGCTGAGCGCGGCGGTGACCAGCGCGATTCCCTCGTCGATCTGCTTCCGGTCCCAGCGGGTCCGGTCCTGTTCGGCGAGGGGAATCAGCGCGCCGGACGGGTCGGTCCGGGCGTCGCGGTGGGCATCGGTGAGCAGCATGAGCGCGAGCAGGCCGGTGGTGTCGGCGTCCTCCGGCAACAGCGCGTGCAGCAGCCGGGTCAGGCGGATCGCTTCGGCGCTGAGTTCGTGGGAGGTCAGGTCGGGTCCGCCGGAGCTGGTGTAGCCCTCGTTGAAGATCAGATAGAGCACGTGGCGAACCGCCTGCAACCGTGCGGCGCGGTCGGCCGCAGCGGGCAGGGTGAAGATCGCGCCGGCGTCGCGGATCGCCTGTTTGGCGCGGGTGATGCGCCGGGTCATCGTCGCCTCCGGCACCAGGAACGCCCGCGCGATGGACACGGTGTCGAGCCCCCCGACCGCGCGCAGGGTCAGCGCGATCTGTGAGGACGGTGACAGCGCCGGATGGCAGCACAGGAACAGCAGCGTCAACGTGTCGTCGCCGTCGTGCCCCACGTCGGCGAGATCGATGACGGACCGGTCCGATTCCATTGCCGCCCAGGAATGTTCGCGGTCGCGGCGGGCACTGTCGCTGCGCCACTCGTCGGTGAGCCGCCGCTGCGCGACTGTGATCAGCCAGCCGCGCGGATTCGACGGCACACCCTCCGCCGGCCACTGCCGGTGCGCCGCGAGCAGCGCCTCCTGCACCGCGTCCTCGCACGCGTCGAACTGTCCGTGCCGCGCCGCGAGGTACCCGAGGACCTGCGGCGCGAGGGTGCGCAGCAGGTCCTGCGGGTCGCTCACATCTCGGCCCCGCCGTCGTGCATCACGGCCCGGACCTCCATCGCCCCGCCGTAGCGCACGTCGGGCCAGCGCGCGGCGATCTCCACGGCGCGGTCCAGACTGTCGACATCGACCTCGACGTAGCCGCAGAACTGTTCCTTGCTCTCCATGAACGGCCCGTCGGTGACGGTGTGCGCGGTGGTCGTCCCCTGCCGCACGGTGCGGGCCGTCGACGGGTCGGTCAATGCCTGTCCGCCGACGAGTTCACCGGATTCGGTGAGTTCGGCCATGATCGCGTCGACCTCCGCGAACAGTTCCTCCCGCGCGTTGTCGCTCAGGTCCTCGACGAAGTCGGGACGGTTGTAGATCAACAGCATGTATTTCACGGTCGTCTCCTCTGCCGTGCCCCCGGATGGGGCTTCACCCCTGAAGTCGGATCTGCGGAGCAGATCCGGACATCGCGGATCGCGCATTTCTGTTCGCCGATGTCCGGACGACGTCGCGGTCTCCGACTTCACTGTGACACGGGAACGATTTCCACCGGACGATTCGAAGGAGTTCGACGATGGCACGGCTTCGGGTACAGAATTTCGCGATCACGGTCGACGGTTGCTCCGCCGGGCCGGATCAGAGCCTGCAGAACCCCGGCGGGATCGGCGGGGAACGGATCCTCGGGTGGGTGCACGAGACCCGGTCGTTCCACCGGTCGTTCGGGAAGGACGGCGGAGAGACCGGGATCGACGACGACTTCATGGCCCGCGGGATCGACGGGATCGGCGCAACGATCATGGGCCGCAACATGTTCGCTCCCATCCGCGGAAGGTGGGAGGACAGCGACCAGTGGTCGGGCTGGTGGGGCGACGAACCACCGTTCCACCACCCGGTCTTCGTGCTCACCCACCATCCCCGCGATCCGATCACCCTGGGCGGCGGCACCGTCTTCCACTTCGTCACCGGCGGCATCGAGGACGCGCTCGCACAGGCCGTCGAGGCCGCCGGAGGCGCGGATGTGCGGGTCGGGGGCGGTCCCGCGACCGTCCGGCAGTACCTGCGCGCGGGGCTGGTCGACGAGATGCACCTGGCGATCGTGCCGGTGCTGCTCGGCCGCGGCGAGCGCGTGTTCGACGACGATGTGCTCACCACCGATTTCGAGTGCGTCGAGTTCGTCGCGTCCCCCTCCGTCGCCCATGCCCGATTCGTCCGCGTCGGAAGCGCCCCTTATGACGGTTGATGTACCGATATTTCTGTACACCGATCGTCATCTCCGGCGCGGACGGAGTACCTGGCGGTGTGCGACGGGTTTAGGTTGGAGGTCATGGCTCCGCGGATCAACAAGGACACCCGGCTGTGCATCTCCCTCTCGGGCCGGCCCAGCAACATCGGCACCCGATTCCACAACTACCTGTACGACGAACTCGGCCTGGACTACGTGTACAAGGCGTTCGCGCCCACGGACATCGAGGCCGCGGTCACGGGCATCCGCGGGCTCGGTATCCGCGGTGCGGGGGTGTCGATGCCGTTCAAGGAGAAGGTGATCCCGCTCGTCGACGTGATGCACGAGTCGGCCCGCGCGATCGATTCGGTCAACACCATCGTCAACGAGGACGGGGTGCTGCACGCCTACAACACCGACTTCCAGGCGGTGCTGGACCTGCTCCGCGACCACGGCGTCGATCCGGCTCTGTCGGTCGCGGTCGCGGGCAGCGGCGGCATGGCCAAGGCGGTGGTCGCGGCGGTCCGGGAACACGGCTTCACCGACGTCACCGTCGTCGCGCGGAACGAGGCCGCCGGGACCGCCCTCGCCGACCGGTACGGATACGTGTGGCGCGCCGGCCTCGGCGACTCCTCCCCCGCCGCGCTGATCAACGCGACCCCGATCGGCATGGCGGGCGGTCCCGACGCCGACGCGCTGCCGTTCCCGTCCGCCGCGGTCGAGGCCGCGACGGTGGTCTTCGACGTGGTCGCGATGCCACCCGAGACACCGCTGATCCGGGCGGGACGCGCCCACGGTCACACGGTCATCACCGGCGCCGAGGTGATCGCGCTGCAGGCGGCGCTGCAGTTCGCGCTGTACACGGGCGTGACCCCGACACCCGACCAGGTGCGCCGCGCGTCGGAGTTCTCCCGCTCCTGACGTTGCCGCTCACGGCCGGTCGCGCAGTTCCTCGGCCTTCGCGAGCAGAACGGCGCGCTCCCGTTCGTTGCCGGTCAGCCGCGCAGCCTCGAGCAGCTCGGCGCGGGCTTCGTCGATGCGGCCCAGCTGCCGGAGCAGCTCGCCGCGCACGCTCGGCAACAGGTGGTAGCCGGCGAGTTCGCCGTCGGCGACGAGCTTGTCGACGTATTCCAGCGCGGGCGCCGGGCCGTACGCCATGGACACGGCCGCGGCGCGGTTGAGTTCGACCACCGGCGACGACGCGACCTGCCCGAGCGCCTCGTAGAGAAGCACGATCGTCTCCCAATCGGTGTCCTCGAAAGTTGCTGCGCGCGCGTGACACTCGGCGATCGCCGCCTGCAGGGCGTACGGTCCGCGACCCCGGCCGACCGCGTCGGCCCGGGCGAGAGCCGCGACGCCGCGGGTGATCTGGGCGCGATCCCAGCGCGTGCGGTCCTGGTCGGCCAGCAGGATCGGTTCCCCCGTCGGCGTGGTGCGGGCACCGAATCGCGCCGCCGTGAGTTCCATCAGGGCGACGAGCCCGTGGGCTTCGGGTTCCTGCGGCACGAGCTCGGCGAGGATCCGGGCGAGCCGCAACGCCTCGGCCCCGAGATCCGTCCGCATCCATTCGGACCCCGAGGTCGCGGCGTATCCCTCGTTGAACACCAGGTAGAGCACATTGAGAACGGCGCCCAGCCGGTTCGCGAACTCCGCACGCGGCGGCACCTCGAACGGAACCTTGGCCGCGGTGAGGGTCTTCTTGGCGCGAACGATGCGTTGCTGCACCGTCGCGGTGGGGATCATGAAGGCGCGGGCGATCTCCTCGGTGGTCAGGCCGCCGACCACCCGGAGCGTCAACGCGACCTGCGCTTTGCGGCCCAGGACCGGGTGGCACGCGATGAACATCAGCCGAAGCACGTCGTCGTCGATGCGATCGGGATCCCAGGCCTCGTCGTCGAAGCGCGACGCGTCGAGGTCGCGCGCGATCGCCGCGTAGCGCTCGTCGAGCAGGTCCCGGCGCCGCCACCCGTCGATCGCCCGGCGTTTGGCGACGGCGGTCAGCCAGGCCGCGGGGTTACGGGGAACCCCGCCGGCCGGCCACTGCTCGAGGGCTTCGAGCAGCGCTTGGCCGGCGAGGTCCTCGGCGAGATCGAGGTCACCGACGATACGGGTCAGCGCTGCAACGATTTTCGCCGATTCGATGCGCCACACCGCCTCGACGGCCCGGCGTGCGCTGTCTGCGTCGGCGTTCTCGGCCACGGGCTCAGCCGGTGATCGGCCGGTCCGTGCCCAGCTGCTCGCGCCAGCCCGCTTCCTTCTGGATGTACTCGTTGGTCTGGTCGAAGTCCTCGAGCTCGTTCACCCTGCGCACTTCCAGTTTGCTGCCCGGGCCCAGGGGGCAGCGCCGGGCCCATTCGGCTGCCTCTTCCTTCGTCGCGGTCTGGATGATCCAGAAGCCGGAGAACAGTTCCTTCGTCTCGCCGTAGGGCCCGTCCGACACGAGCGGAGGATCGGAGTCGAAGTCGACGACGAATCCGTCCTCGGGGTCGGACAGCCCTTCCCCGGCGAGCATGACACCCGCCTTGATGAGCTCTTCGTTGTATCGCCCCATCGCGTTGACGATTTCCGTGAAATCCGCTTCCTTCGACGCTGCGAGCGCCTGGTCGGTGACTCGCAGGATCAGCATGTACTTCATGAGGTTCTCCTCCGTCACGGGACCGCATCTCCGGTCCGTTCACGTACACGTCGAGCAGCGCGGCCGTCGATCGACACTTCGCGGAGAATTTCTCGGCTCCGTGGGCCGACGGCATCGACCGTAGTCGGATCCACGGACGAGGAGGGCCGAATTCAGATCGTCCGAGCCTCCTCGAGCAGATCGAGAACCTCGCCGGCCACGGCGGTGGCGATCCGCATCTCGGCACGTGTCGCGTCGCGGGTCGTGGGATTCTGCAGACCGAAGTTGTTGACCCACGCGACCGTCCGGGCGGATTGGAACATCAACGTCGTGGTCCGCTCGGCGCCGAGCAGATCGCCGACGAACCAGCCGGTGAAGAACGGTCCGAGGTCGGTGCCGTACACGGCCTTGAACTCTTCGGCGATGCGCGGTGCGGCGGCGACGAGGGCGTTCCCGAAAGTGTAGAAATCGCGGGTGTGTTCGGGACCGGATCCGATGGTGACGAGCGCTTCGGGGAAGTCGGTGACGAGATGCGCGACGATCGCCGCGGTCAGCACCCGGCCGGGACTGCGATCGCACTGCTCGGTGAGCGCGAACGCGTCGGCCCAGTGCGGCGCCGGGGTTCCGCCGGTGACGTATTCGTGCAGGTTCGCGACGTACAGGCGCACGACCTCGACGGCAAGATCGCTCGCCCACTGCTCGTCGTCGTAGATGCCGGCGTTGAGCGTCGGACCGGTCAGCTCGAGGATCTCGTCGAACGCCAGCACGAACGTGCCGCGATAGTCGCCACTGTGGACGAGCAGCTCGCGCAGCCGCGCGATGCGGTCGCGCGCGGCGTCGAACGAGTCGATACCGGCGGGATCGGTGACCTCGGCGAGGCGGGCCTGTTCGAATCCGGAGGCCGCGGGTACGCACTGCGACGAGACAGGGGCACCCGTATCCGCGGCGCCTGCGGCGGGAGCAACCAGGGCACAACCGAGTGCGAGAACTACGGCCGATGTCGCGAATCCAGTCAATTTACGCATCCTAAAAAAATACAAATTTCTGAACCCTAAGCAAGTACTAAATTAAAAATCCTAAGAAAATAAATGTGCACCGAGAATGCCTCTATTTGTCCGCCGTGGCGGTGCACGAGCGGACGCCGCGGCCCGGGCTGCGGCAGAATCCCGTCGGTGACCACCGACTCGCAGACACCGGTTCCGCTCTCCCAGCCGATCGGCGCCGGAATCGTCACGGCCCTGGTCGGATTCACCAGTTCGTTCGCGGTCGTGCTCACCGGCCTGCACGGAGTGGGCGCATCGGGGCCGGAGGCCGCATCGGGCCTGCTCACGCTGTGCGTGACACAGGGCGTCGGCATCCTGTGGCTGGCACGGCGCTACCGCACCCCGATCACCCTGGCCTGGTCGACGCCGGGCGCCGCCCTGCTCGCCGGGACCGGTGCGGTCGCCGGGGGCTGGCCCGCCGCGGTCGGCGCGTTCGTCGTGGTCGGGCTGGCCGTTGTGCTGACCGGCCTCTCACCGCACCTGGGACGCCTGATCGCGGCGATCCCGACATCGCTGGCGCAGGCCATGCTCGCCGGCGTCCTGGTGCCGTTGTGTCTGGCCCCGGTGACCTCGCTGGCAGCGGATCCCGCGGCGATCGCCCCCGTCGCGCTGACCTGGCTGATCGTGCTGCGGTTGCGCCCGCGGTGGGCGGTCCCGGCCGCATTCGCCGCGGCCGCGGTCGTGATCGCGATCGGCTTGGCGCGCTCGGGAACTCGTCCGGCGCCGACGGATCTGCTGCCGTCGCTCTCGTTCACCGCACCGGCGTGGACCTGGCAGGCGCTGCTCGGCATCGCGTTGCCGCTGTACATCGTGACGATGGCCTCGCAGAACATCCCCGGAACCGCGGTGCTCTCGTCGTTCGGCTACCGAACGCCCTGGCGCGCAGCGATGGCGGTGACCGGACTCGGAACGGTGCTCGGCGCCCCCTCCGGCGGGCACGCCATCAACCTGGCGGCGATCAGCGCGGCCCTGTCAGCGGCGCCCGAGGCCGACCCGGACCCGAACCGCCGCTGGGTGGCGGCGTGGACAGCCGGCTGGTCGTACCTGGCACTCGCCCTGCTGTCCACCGCGGTGGCGACCCTGGTGGCGCTCGCCCCGGCCGGGGTCGTCGAAACGGTTGCCGGGCTTGCACTACTGTCCACCTTGGGCAGCGCGCTCGCATCCTCGTTGCGCGACACCGACGGTCGCGAAGCCGCGGTCGTGACGTTCCTGGTCGCGGCGTCGGGGCTGAGCGCCTTCGGCATCGGAGCGGCCTTCTGGGCGCTGGTGGCGGGTCTCGCGGTGCGCGCGGTCCTGTCGTTCGAACAGTCGAATTCAGGTACAGGAAAGGTTGTGGAGCGGTAACGATTCGGCCCGAGCAAGCCTCGACGGTCTCTCTTCAGGTGAAGTTCGATGCTTCCTGACACAATGATCTAGTGACCAACCGCCAGCCGACGACTCCCGACGCGCAGCCCGACCCGGCCCGCTTCCCGGCGCTGTGGCCGATGCAGACACGTTGGGCGGACAACGACCACTACGGCCACGTCAACAACGTCACCTACTACTCGTACTTCGATTCCGCGGTCAACGGCTGGCTCATGGCGACGACCGGCGTGGACATCCGCGAGCTCGACGCCATCGGTGTGGTCGCCGAAACCTCCTGCCGCTACATCGCGGAACTCTCGTTCCCCGACCGATTGCAGGTGGGCATCGACGTCGACCGCCTCGGCAAACGCAGCATCACCTACCAGCTGGCGATCTTCCGCGAGGGCCCGGACGGCGCGCTGACACCGGCAGCGACCGGGCGTTTCGTGCACGTCTACGTCGACGCGCGCACGCGCAGGCCGGTACCGATTCCGGACGAGATCCGCAAGGCCGTGATGCAGCTGGTCAAGGGCGCGCCGGAACGACCGGCATCCTGAACCGTAGCCCTTACCAAGCATCCGCTTGGCAGGGTATTCATTTACCGGATTAGACTTCGTCGGGACTGTGCAGTTCCATCCAGAGGAAGTGATCCGAAGACATGCGCGATGCAGTGATCGTCGAGGCTGTACGTACCCCCATCGGCAAGCGCGGCGGCGGCCTGTCCGGCGTCCACGCCGTCGAGCTCTCCGCCCACATCCTCCGCACCATCGCGGAGCGGACCGGAATCGACCCCGCCCTCGTCGACGACGTGCACTGGGGCACCGTCCAGTCGGTGGGCATGCAGTCCGGCAACATCGGCCGCATGGCCGTGCTCGGCGCCGGCTGGCCCGAATCCGTCCCCGGCTTCACCATCGACCGGCAGTGCGGCTCCTCCCAGCAGGCCATCTCGACCGCCGCGGCCGCCGTGATCTCCGGCCAGGCCGACCTCATCGTCGCCGGTGGCGTCGAGATCATGTCCGCGATCCCGCTCGGCTCGTCCTCCCCCGAGGGCACCGGCCCGATGGGCGGCCCGGCCCGCGACCGCTACTCCGAGGAGCTCACCGCTCCCGGCTTCAACGGCCGCTTCAACCAGGGCGTCGGCGCCGAGATCATCGCCCGGCAGTGGGGTCTTTCCCGCACCGAACTCGACGAATACTCGGTGCAGTCGCACGAGCGCGCCGCCCGCGCGCAGGACGAGGGCCTGTTCGCCGACGAGACCGCCCCGGTCACCCTGCCCGACGGAACTGTGATCGACACCGACGAAGGCGTGCGCCGCGGTTCGACCGTCGAGAAGCTCGCCGGGCTCAAGGCTCCGTTCCTCGAGAACGGCGTCGTCACCGCCGGTAACGCCTCGCAGATCTCCGACGGCGCGTCCGGCGTCCTCGTCACCACCTCGGAGAAGGCGAAGGCCCTGGGCCTCACCCCGCTCGCGCGCGTCCACACCGCCGTCGTGACCGGCGACGATCCGGTCAAGATGCTCACCGGCCCCATCCCGGCGACCGCGCTGGCGCTGAAGAAGTCGGGTCTGACGATCGACGACATCGACGCCTTCGAGGTGAACGAGGCGTTCGCGTCGGTGCCGCTGGCGTGGCTGCGCGAGACCGGTGCCTCGATCGAGAAGCTGAACCCGCTCGGCGGCGCGATCGCGCTCGGTCACCCGCTCGGCGGCTCCGGTGGCCGTCTGGCCGCGACGCTGATCCACCACCTGCGTCGCACCGGTGGTCGCTACGGTCTGCAGACCATGTGCGAGGGCGGCGGCACCGCCAACGCCACCATCTACGAGATCCTCTAACCGCGGAACGGTCCGTGGGCGGCGGCAGGGCCCAGCAGTGCCGCCGCCCCGGCCACCAGCGCATCGCGCCAGTGCGCGTAGTCGTGGCCACCACAGAACTCGCGATAGTCGACGTCGAAGCCCTTCGCGCGCAACAGGTCCCGAACCTCGCGATTCTCCTCGATCAGCCGCGGTTCGAGTTCGCCCGCGGTCATCCAGAATCTCGAGCCGTGCGTCGCGAGGTCGTCGAGTTGCCGCTGTACGGACTGCGCCGTCTCGTCGGGTTGCCCGGGCATACCGGGTCGCGGCCACCAGAACGACCCGGACAGGCTCACCGCACCACCGAAATGCTGCGGAGCGTGCAGCGCCGCGTAGGTGGCGGCGAGCCCGCCGTAGCTCGATCCACCCACCAGGACGGAATCCGCCGCGCCGGTCGCATTCCACTCCGCCCGCAGCCACGGCAGGAGGTCGCCGGTGAGCGCTTCGAGAAATTCTGCGCTGCAGGGAAGTTCGCGTGATCGCGTCGCGGGATCGATGCTGTCGATCATCACCACCAGCGGAACACGCACGCCGCGTTCGGCGAGCAGGTCGAAGGCCGGCGCGTGCGGGATCTCCACCGCCGCGACCTTGCCGTCGAACACCACGAGGACGGGACGGTCGGCCGCGGCGAGTCCGGGAGGCTCGTAAAGCCATATCCGGCGACGCACACCGGCGAGTTCACGCGTCACCTCGGTCGTGGTGCCGCGCGCCGGCCCGGCCGAGTGCGCCCACCAGCGCTGGGCCGGCGCGCCGGGCATCACCGCTTCGGAGCGGGATCGCTGACCCATGAAGGAGAAACTCGGCAGCCGATTGCAGGGGTCGGTCACCAGATCACCGAGGACACCGCGCCACCATTCCCACTCGGTCTCGCCCTCCGACGGACGCATGATGGGTTCGGTCCGCGGAAGGAACCCGTATCCGCCGCGCCATGCCTCGGGCAGCAGGACGGACACGGCCCAGAGGTCGCTGTCCCCGAGCGGTTTCAGCGCGTGCGCCTCGGGGTCGTGCCGGTCGGTGATCCCGTTGGCGTCGAGGTAGACGTGGCGGATACCGGAATCGGCGGGGACCCGGTACACGAACGTGGCGGTCACCGTGCCCGGCGGTCCCGGATCGATCAGCGGGGAACCTTCGTCCCGCAGGCGTCGCTCCACCAGCTCCGCATCGAGCACATGGACCCCCCTACTTAGGAAACGCTCACCTAACAGTAGGGTACAGCGCATACCACTGTTGCCTTACAGGAGGATTCCGTTGTCCCAGAGAATGCCTCGTCGCCGAGGCCTCGTCACCCGGTTCGCGGTGGCGCTCGGCGCGCTTGCGATCGGCGCCGCCACCGTGGCGTGCTCGTCGGACGAAGACGCCGCGGAGACGTCCCCGACATCGGCACAGTCGGGTGAATGGCCGCGCACCGTCGAGACCGCCGACGGCCCGGTCACGCTCGACACCCGGCCGGAGCGGATCGTCTCGACGAGTGTCACGCTCACCGGCTCCCTGCTCGCCCTCGACGCACCGCTCGTCGGGACCGGCGCCCAGCCCCCGAGCTCCGGCGGCAACTCGGCCACCGACGAGCAGGGCCTGTTCCGGCAGTGGGCCGACGTGGCCGCCGAGCGGGACGTCGAGACGCTGTACCAGGGCGAGATCAACGTCGAGCGGATCACCGCGGCAGCGCCCGATCTCATCGTCGTCTCCGCCAGCGGTGCCGACTCGACGAAGGACAGCTACGACGTGCTGTCCCGGATCGCTCCCACCCTGGTCTTCGACTACACCGACAAGTCGTGGCAGGAGATCACCACCCAGCTGGCCGACGCCATCGGCGCCGAGGACCGCGCCGCCGAACTGATCGCCGAGTTCGACACGAAGGTCGACGAGGCCCGCGCCGCGATCGCACCCGCACTCGCGGAGTCCAGCGAGGCCAACATCCTCACCTACAACTCCCCGCAGGACTCACGGATCTTCACCGCCGTGTCGGCGCAGGGCCAACTCGCCGAGCGCCTCGGAATCGTGACGGCACCGCTGCCCGAGGACATCGCGAACGCCGACAAGGGGACGATGGCCGGACGCGCCGACGTCGTGCCCGCAAGCGTCGAGAACCTGTCTCGCGCCCTTCCCGGCGCCATCACGTTCATCATCAGCGCGGACGCGTCCGCCGAGGAGCGAATGAAGGCCGATGCGCTGCTCGCGGGAATCCCGTCGGTGCAGTCGGGCAAGGTCTACGCGCTGGGCTACGACAGCTTCCGCCTGGACTACTACAGCGCGAACAACGTCGTGGACCGCATCGTGGAGGCACTGACGTAGCTCGCGTCCGACGCGGACAGGACGAGGGGCCGGGCACCTGCGAGGTGCCCGGCCCCTCGCCGTTCCGGACGCTGGGCACCCGGCCCGATCGGCCGATGCCGCAGGACGTCAGCCCTGCGCCAGCCGCCGCAACAGCGGGGCGGTGCGCTGCGGCACCAGCTCCCGCATCACCAACGCCATGTTGGTGCGCTCGACACCCGGGATCTCGAGGATCTGCCCGGCCAGCCGGTACAGGTCGTCCGCGTCGGTCGCGACGACCTTCACCGACAGGTCCGTCTGCCCCGCCATGCCGTACACCTCGGTGACCTCCGGGATCTCCGCCAGCGCCGCGACGACACTGTCGAGCCGGTGCTGGTCGACCCGCGTCGCAACGTAGGCGGCGAGCGGATAACCCAGCGCGCGCGGGTCGACGCGTCGCTCGAACGACGCGAGCACCCCCTCCGCCTCCCAGCGCGCGAGCCGCGCCTGGACCGTGTTGCGCGACAATCCGAGCCGCGCCGCCAACTCCACTCCCGTCGCCCGCGGCGTGCGGGTCAGCTCGAGCAGCAGCCGGGCGTCGGTCGCATCCGGACTGGTCACATTCCGCAGTATGACACCGCATGACCCCCTCGAACCGTGCGTTCTGCACAGTCGCGGCCGAACCGATTGCGCAGCTGTCCCCGGCGTGGATGATGTGAAGTACAACACAGGTATGCCCGGGGATCGCCCCACAAGGGCGCCCGGGCCGACCCGAACGAGGTGGTCACGGTGGTCGACAAGATTGCCTATCCGGTCCAGCTGATCCAGCCGGACGGCCGACGGGTTCACAACCCGGAGTATTCCGCGCTCGTCGCCGATGTCGGCCCCGAACGCCTGCGCACCCTCTACCGCGACCTCGTCGTCGTGCGGCGCATCGACACCGAGGCAGTCGCCCTGCAACGCCAGGGCGAACTCGGCCTGTGGGCTCCCCTGCTCGGCCAGGAGGCCGCGCAGGTCGGATCCGCGCACGCGCTCGAACCCGACGACTATGTCTTCACCAGCTACCGCGAGCACGGCGTGGCCTGGTGCCGCGGCGTCGATCCCGCGGACATGACGCGAATGTGGCGGGGCTGCTCGCATTCCGGCTGGGATCCGGCGACCGTCAACACCACCAACCCGGCGATCGTCGTCGGATCGCAGGGCCTGCACGCGACCGGCTATGCGATGGGCGCCCGTCTCGACGGTGCCGAGATCGCGACCGTCGCCTACTTCGGCGACGGCGCCACCAGCCAGGGCGACATCTCCGAGGCCCTCGGCTTCGCGGTGAGCTGGAGTGCCGGGGTGGTGTTCTTCTGCCAGAACAACCACTGGGCGATCAGCGCCCCGGTGCACGTGCAGAGCCCGGTGGCACTGGCCCACCGGGCCGCCGGCTTCGGGATGCCCGCCGTGCAGGTCGACGGCAACGACGTCCTCGCCGTCCTGGCCGTCACCCGGCAGGCCGCGCGCCGCGCCCGCGAAGGCGGCGGACCGACGTTCATCGAGGCCCTCACCTACCGCATGGGTCCGCACACCACGTCCGACGACCCGACCCGCTACCGCACCCCCGCCGAACTGGAGGAATGGCGGGCACGCGATCCGCTGACCCGGGTGCGGCTGTTGCTCGACCGCGAGGGTCTCGCCGACGACGACTATCTCGCCACGGTCCAGGCCGACGCGGACGCCGCCGCGGACCGGCTGCGCACGGGCACGCTCACCGCCCCCGACCCCGAACCGCTCTCGATGTTCGATCACGTCTACGCCACCGAGCACCGGATGCTCGCCGATCAACGCGCCCGCTACGGCGAATACCTCGCCGGGTTCGACACCGCACAGTACGAGGAGGCACGGTCATGACCACCACCACGATGGCTCTCGGCGCCGCCCTCAATGCCGGGTTGCGGCGCGCGCTCGAACACGACCGCAAGGTCGTGATCATGGGCGAGGACGTCGGCCGGCTCGGCGGCGTCTTCCGCGTCACCGACACGTTGCAGAAGGACTTCGGCACCGACCGGGTCTTCGACACTCCCCTCGCCGAATCCGGCATCGTGGGAACGGCTTTCGGCATGGCGCTGCGCGGATACCGGCCGGTGTGCGAGATCCAGTTCGACGGGTTCGTCTACCCGGCCTTCGACCAGATCGTCTCGCAGGTCGCGAAGATCCACTACCGCACCGCGGGTACGGTCACCGCGCCGTTGACGATCCGCATTCCGTACGGCGGCGGGATCGGCGCCGTCGAGCACCATTCCGAGTCCCCCGAGGTGTATTTCACGCACACCGCGGGCCTGCGGGTGGTGAGCCCCGGCACTCCGTCGGACGCCTACTGGATGATCCAGCAGGCGGTGGCCCTGGACGATCCGGTGATCTTCCTCGAGCCGAAGCACCGGTACTGGGATCGCGGCGAGGTCGACCTCGACACCCCGCCGGAACTGCCGCTGGACCGGGCGCGCGTCACCCGGCCGGGCACCGATGTCACGCTCGTGACGTTCGGCGCGATGCTGACGACGACCCTGCAGGCCGCGGATATCGCTGCGGACGAAGGACATTCGATCGAGGTGATCGATCTGCGATCGCTGTCGCCGCTCGACGTCGACACCGTCGAGGCGTCGGTGCGCCGCACCGGTCGGCTCGTGGTCGCGCAGGAGGCTCCGGTGAATTGCGGGCTCGGCGCCGAAATCGCCGCGCAGATCTCCGAACGGTGCTTCTATCAGCTGGAGGCGCCGGTGCTGCGGGTCGGCGGATTCGACATCCCGTATCCGCCGGCGAAACTCGAGGCGTACCACCTACCGGACCCCGACCGCATCCTCGATGCCGTCGACCGCAGCCTCGCCGCCTGAGGGGACACACCGCCTGAAGGGACACGCCGAATGAACCAGTCCGTCAAGGAATTCCGGATGCCGGATCTCGGTGAGGGACTGACCGAGGCCGACCTCGTCTCCTGGACGGTGGCCGTCGGCGACCGCGTCGAGCTCAACCAGGTCGTCGCGGAGGTGGAAACGGCGAAGGCAGTGGTGGAGTTGCCGTCGCCGTTCGCGGGGACGGTGGCAGAACTGCTCGCCGAGCCCGGAACGACGGTGCCGGTCGGGGCACCGATCATCCGGATCGCGGTGCCCAGTGAGGGTCCCCACGACGCCGGTGCCGAATCGCATACCCCGGTGCTCGTCGGCTACGGTCCCGGCCGCCCACCGGTGAGCAAACGGGCCGCCCGGACGCTCGCGCAGGCCGGGCCGACGACCGACAGGACCTCGGGAAACGGGCACAGCGCACCGCACCTGCACGCCGAGCCACCCCGCCCGGACGCGAAGCCGTCGGCGCGACGTGAGGCCAAACGCCTCGGCATCGACCTGGCGACCGTGACCGGAACCGGCACCGGCGGGGTCGTCACCCGCTCGGACGTGCGGCGCGCCGCGGACCGGGCCGCCCGCACCGAACCCGGCGAGGAGACGCGGGTGCCGATCACGGGGGTGCGCAAACGCACCGCCGAGGCCGTGACCCGCAGTGCATTCACCGCGCCGCACGCGACGGTGTTCCTCACGTGCGACGTCACCGCGACCGTCGAGCTGGTCGAGCGGCTGCGCACGCATCCGTCGTTCGCGGACCGGCATCCGACCGCCCTGACGATCGTGGCGGCGGCGTTGCTGCGCGCGGTCGCGGACCAGCCGATCCTCAACGCGACGTGGGATCAGGACGCCGGTGAGATCGCGACGCGCACCTACGTGAACCTGGGCATCGCGACCGCCACCGACGAGGGGCTGATGGTCCCGGTGATCCGGAACGCGCACGCCCTGACGCTGCCCGACCTGGCCGGCGCGATCGCCACCGTCACCGCGACCGCGCGCGCCGGGCGCGCAACACCCACCGACCTGACGGGCGGCACGATCTCGATCACGAACGTCGGGGTGTTCGGCGTGGACGGCGGCAGCCCGATCCTCGTGCCGGGTGAGGCGGCGATCCTCGCCGTCGGGGCGATCGCGCCGCGTCCGTGGGTGGTCGACGACGCGCTCGCGGTGCGCCGGGTGGTCACGCTGTCGTTGTCGTTCGATCATCGGCTCGTCGACGGCGAGCAGGCGGGGCGGGCACTCGCGGCGATCGGCGGATTCCTCGGCGACCCGGTGCCCGCGCTGCTCGCACGCTGACCCGCGCGGGTGAGGAACCCGCCGCGGTGCCGGTAGCGTCGGGTTCCGTGACCGATCCCGCCTATCGGCGTGCCCGAGCAGCCGTCTTCGCCGTCTTCGGACTCAACGGGTTCCTGCTCGCGATGTGGGTCGTGCACATTCCGGCGGTGCAGCAGCGCGCGGGGATCGGCAACGCGACCCTGGGAACGCTGCTGCTGATGCTCGCGGTCGGCGCGATCGTCGGCATGCAGGCGACGGGGCGGCTCGCCGACCGGTTCGGCAGCGACCGCACCACCACGATCGCCGCGAGTGCCCTGGCGGTCACGGTGGCCGGTCCGGGTCTGGCGTCGCAGGGCTGGCAGCTCGCCGTCGCACTGGTGCTGTTCGGGTTCGCGAACGGCGCCCTGGACGTGTCGATGAATTCGCAGGCGGTCGTCGTCGAACAGCGTTACCGGCGGCCGATCATGGCGGCCTTCCACGGGCTGTTCTCCGTCGGCGGTGTGGCCGGGGCACTGGTCGGGGCGGCGACGCTCGCCGCCGGCTGGGCTCCGGCGATGTCGCTGGCCGTCACGGGTGCGATGGGGCTGCTGGTGGTCGCGGTCGCGTCCGGGCAGTTGGTGCGGGTGCCGCCGCATCCCCACCACGTCGATGCGGCTCCGCGCGGCGGGTATTCGCGGCGGGTACTGCTGCTCGGCGGGCTCGCGTTCATGCTGATGCTGTGCGAGGGCGTCGCCAACGACTGGAGTGCCCTGCAGGTCAAGGAGCGTCTGGGCAGCCCGGATTCGGTGGCGGCACTCGCTTTCGGGGTGTTCTCGGCGACGATGACGATCGGCCGCTTCACCGCGGATCGGATCACCGCGCGGATCGGCCCGGTGGCGTTGGTGCGGTACGGCATGCTGGTCGCCGCCGTCGGTATGGGCACGGTGATCGTCTCGCCGTGGCTGCCGCTGACCCTGGCGGGGTGGGGACTGTTCGGCGCCGGTC
>NZ_JADZGH010000123.1:46564-53208 GCF_015865005.1 Rhodococcus sp. CX | reverse complement strand
GATGAGCGTCGGGCGGCCGGACGGGGCAGGCCGTAGTGGTCGCGCAGCGTCGTGCCCTCGTACTCGGTGCGGAACACGCCGCGGCTCTGCAGGATCGGCACGACGTGGTCGACGAACGCGTCGAAGCTGCCGGGCAGATAGGGCGGCATGATGTTGAAACCGTCGGCGGCACCGGACTCGAACCAGGTGACGATCCGATCCGCGACCTGCTCCGGGGTGCCCACGATCGTGCCGTGCCCGCGGGCGCCGGCGAGGCGATGCAGCAATCCGCGCAGGGTCAGGCCGGGTTCGCGTTCGACCATGTCGAAGATGACCCGCGAACGGCTCTGCGCGCCCTGCACGTCCTCGGGGTGGGGCAGCGCGTGCAGCGGAACCGGACCGTCCAGGGGGAACCCGGACAGGTCGACGTCGTCGAATCGGGACGACAGGTGCGCCAACCCGACCTCGGGTATCGACAGATCCGTCAGGTCCTGCTCGATGCGCCGTGCCTCCGCCTCGGTGGAACCGATGATGGGAGACAGGCCGGGAAGGATCTTGACGGTGTCGGGGTCGCGGCCGAACGCCGCCGCCTGGGCCTTCACGTCACGGTAGAAGTCCTGCGCGTCGCCGAGGTCGACCTGCGCGGTGAAGATCGCCTCGGCGAAGCGCGCGGCGAACGCGCGGCCCTCCACGGACGAGCCTGCCTGGACGAGTACCGGGTGCCCCTGCGGTGAGCGCGCCGCATTGAGGGGCCCGCGAACCCGGAAGTGTGGTCCGGCGTGGTCGATCCGGTGCACCCTGTCCGCGTCGGCGTAGATGCCGCGCTCGCGATCGACGACGACGGCGTCGTCCTCCCAGCTGTCCCACAGGGCAATGGCAACCTCGAGGTATTCGGTAGCGCGTTCGTAGCGGTCGGTGTGGCCGAGCCGGCCGTCGAACCCGAAGTTGTGCGCGGCCGCGGAGGACCACGAGGTGACGATGTTCCATCCCGCACGTCCGCCGCTGATGTGGTCCAGCGACGAGAACTGGCGGGCCAGGTTGTAGGGCTCCGTGTACGTGGTGGACGCGGTTCCGATGAGACCGATGTGCTCGGTGACCAACGCCAACGCGGACAGCAAGGTCAGCGGCTCGAAACTGCTCTGCGCGACGCGGTCGGCGTGCCGTCCGACCGCCGGGACGTCCGCCAGGAAGATCGAATCGAACCGTCCGCGCTCGGCCGTCTGTGCGATCTCGCGGTAGTAGTGCACGTCGTCGACGCGTTCGGGGGTGGTACCCGGCAGTCGCCACGACGCTTCGTGGTGGCCGGTCGTGGGAACGAACACGTTGAGATGCAATCGAGAAGCCATAGCGAACACCCTCCGAAATACTGTCGGCACAAATCACCGGCAGTTCAGCAGGGTTCGGACGCCGACCCAATACTTGTGCTCGACGTGATTCCAGGGAGGGGTAGTTCAGCATCGGGGAGTCGAGGATTGCGTCCTCGTCCCTGAACGAATGTTGGTGCCCGTGCGTGGTTTTGGTAGCGGCAACTACCAAAACCACGCACGGGCACGGGGGACGGGTCAGGTGGTGAGGATGGTGGCCGCGGCGGTGCCGGGGGCTCCGTAGAGCTGTGCGAAGCCGACGCGGGGAGTACCTGAGATCTGCCGGTCACCCGCCTCGCCACGCAGTTGCCGTACCAACTCGTGGACCTGCCGAAGCCCGGACGCGCCGATCGGTTCGCCGTTGGCGATGAGGCCACCGTCGGTGTTGACGGGAAGCCGGCCACCGATCTCCGTGTGGCCCTCGGCGATCAGTTTCTCCTGGTCGCCGTCGGCGCAGAACCCGGCCTCGGCCAGGTGGATGACCTCGGCGCCGGCGTCGGTGTCCTGCAGTTGCACGACGTCGACCTCTTCGGGTGCGATCCCGGCCGCTTCGAACGCGGTCCGCGACGCGTAGACGGTCGGGGAGGCGTCCTCGTCGACGGGCGCGAACGTCGTGTTCACCTCGTAGGCCCCGTATCGCCGCGTGCGGATCTCGACCGCCCGTACGTAGACGGGGGTGCGGGTGAAGCGGTGCGCCATATCCGCCCGGCACATGACGACGGCGGCGGCGCCTTCGTCGGGCGCGCAGAACATGTAGTGCGTCAGCGGGTAGTTCAGCGTCGGGGAGTCGAGGATCGTGTCCTCGTCGATGGGCTTGCGGCGGAACGCATTCGGATTCAAGGCCCCGTTGCGGTAGTTCTTCGCCGCGACCTTCGCGAGGGTGCGCTGCGAGATCCCGTGGTCGTGCAGGTATTTGTTGGCCTTCATCCCGAAGAACTGGGTGGTGAGGTACTGGCCGTTCTCCCCGTACCACCTCGGCATCCCGACCAGAGTGGGGTCGACGGTGAACGCCCCGCGCGGATGCTTGTCCATCCCGATCGCGATACCGATGTCGAAGCGACCCACCCGGATCGAATCCACACACACCTGGGTCGCGCTCGCCGCGGTCGCGCACGCGTTGAAAACGTTCGTGAACGGCAACCCGGTCAGACCCAGAGTCCCGACGATCGCGTCGGGATTCGCGATCTCCCAGCTGCCCCCGACGGCGAACTGCATGTCCTTCCACTGCAGCCCCGCATCGTCGAGCGCTGCCTGCACGGCATCGGCACCCATGTCCATCGCGGACTTGCCGTCGAACCGGCCGAACGGGTGCAGCCCCACCCCGATGATGGCGACATCGTCCATCCCGACTCTCCTCGTCGCTCAGACCGCGCGGAACGCGAACGTGACGGTTTCGGTTCCGTCGTCGTCGACGGCGATGGGCACCATGGTCAGTTCGACCTCCATGCCGAAATGCAGCTTGTTCGGGTCGTTCTCGGTGAGCCGCCCCTCGACGCGGACGACGTCGTCGAGCTGGACCAGCCCGACGCCGAACGGGGTGAACGTCGCGGCCGTTTCGCGCCCGGCGTAGGGAGGGCCGGGGAGAAAGCCCTGCGTCGTCCACGAGACGAGGGTTCCGCGCCGCGGCAACGTGGTCTCGGCGACGTTGCGTGAACTGCACCGCGGGCACCGCCTGTGCACCGGAAATGCGACGGCCGCGCAGTCCTCGCACCGACTGCCGATGAGCTGCGGGTCGGGCTCGGGCCAGGTGGAGATCTCGGGTGCCAGGGCTCGGGGCATCGGGTTTCTCCTTCGTCTCGGCGGCACATCGAACCGAACGTCGACGAATATACGGTAAGGCATACAGTAAAACCATTGCCGGTCGTGGGGGTGCTGCTCCTCGGCGATCCGCATGGGATCCACGGTTGCCTGCCGGACCTGGTTCGGGATTGACTTCACGGACGCCCGTACAGATGCAGGAGGGTCCATGGAGTTGCGCAGGTTGGCCGGTGCGATGGCAGTGGCCCTCGCGACGACACTGACAGCGTCCGTGTCGTTCGCCGACGCAGAGCCCCTCGTGCCCGCAGCCCCGGTCGCCGAGGCGTTCACCCTGCCGGAACTGATCGGGCCCTACCCGTCGGACGCTCCCGCGCGCGGCTCGTACATCGGCGTCCTCGACGGCTTCACCGAGATCCGGGACACGCGCCCCGACCTGCTGCAGCGCAATCTCGACCGCGGCGTGGAGATCAACAACGCCGCGACCCCGGTCGAACAGCAGCGCGCCCTGTTCGACGACAACCACGACCGCCTGCTCTCGCTGTCCGACGGCCTCGGCGCCGGCCTCGGCGGCATCTTCCGCGCGGCGCTCGCCCAGCATCGGCTGCCGAAAGTCGCGGCCCTGCTCGCCGGGGACCTCGCCCGCGCCGGTGGCATCGCGAACTCGACACTCGTCGAGAAGAACCACTGGAGCAATCCGCGGCCCTTCGAGGTGGTGCCCGAACGCATCGTCGCCTATCGGGGCGACGGCATCAGCGGAGGTGCCGACCCGTTCGCCGATGTGTACGGCACCGACTCGTACCCCTCCGGGCACGCGTCGCAGGCGTACTGGAAAGGCATCCTGCTCGCCGACATGCTGCCCGAACTGGCACCGCAGATCCTCACGCGCGCGTCCGAGATCGGCAACGGGCGCATCGTGCTCGGCGTGCACTACCCGCTCGACGTCATGGCTGGCCGCATCATGGGCCAGGCGGCCGCGGCGGACCGGCTCGACGATCCGGCGTTCGCGCGGCTCGTCGACGAAGCGGGTGCGGAACTGCGCGCCGTGCTCGAGACCGCCGCCGGGATGCCGCTGCGTGACTACATCGCCTCCGACAGCCCGTACCGGTCCGCGGAGACGGCCCGCGCCGAATTCCGCGAACGGCTCACCTACGGGTTCGAGCGGATCCATCCGGACGCCACGAACGGCATTCCCGCCGAGGCCGCGGTGCTGCTGCGTGCGGCCGCACCGGACCTGACCGACGAGCAGCGTCTGGATGTGCTGCGGCAGACGGCGATTCCCGCCGGATACCCGCTGGACCGGACCGGTCCCGACGGCGGCTGGCTGCGCCTCGACCTCGTCGCAGCTCACGAGGCGGTCGCCGGGAACTGATCCCATCGTTCCGATCACAGGGATTTCAACGCTTCAGCGGAATCGCGTCGCGGCTCTAGCGTCGTGGGCACAACGGGGGAGAGATTCACAGCCCGCCCACGGTGCCCGAGGAGGCGTGAAATGACCACGATCGAAAAGCGACTCACTGTCGAACCACTGTCCGGCTGGACCGGCGCCTTGATCCACGGCGCGGATCTGTCGCAGCCGTTGTCCGACGGTGAGATCGCAACGATCCGGGAGGCGCTGCTGCGCTGGAAGGTGGTGTTCTTCCGCGACCAGGATCTCGACCACGCTTCGCAGATCGCGTTCGGCAAGCAGTTCGGCGACGTCACCCCCGGTCATCCCTACGAAGGCACCACCGCGCCGGAGGGATTCCCCGAGATCCACACCGTCTCACCGAAGGCCTACGACCACCGGTACGGCGCCGACTACACCAAGCGCCGCGGGGCGGCCGGCCCCGGCTGGCACGCCGAGGTCACCCCGCTGATCAACCCGCCGTCGCATTCGATCCTGCGCGCCGAGACGATCCCGCCATTCGGCGGCGACACCCAGTTCAGCAACGTCGCGGCCGCCTATCAGGGCCTGAGCGAACCGGTCCGGGCGTTCATCGACGAGCTGCGCGCCGAGCACCGATTCGGCGCCGCGTTCGACGCCGAGCGCAGTTCGGAGAAGATCGGGGACCTGGTCCGCACCAACCCGCTCGCCACGATTCATCCCGTGGTGCGGGTGCATCCCGAGAGCGGGGAGCGCGTCGTCTACGTCAATCCGTCGTTCACGCGGGAGATCGTGAACCTCGCGCCGCGCGAGTCGCGGCACGTGCTGGACCTGCTGTTCGCCGAAGTCGCACGCCCGGAATACACGGTCCGGTTCAAGTGGGAACCCGGCAGCGTCGCGTTCTGGGACAACCGGGCCGCGCTGCACCTGGCGCCGCAGGACGCCCACCATCTCGACCACGACCGGGTTCTGCACCGCATCACCCTCGTCGGCGACGTGCCGGTCGGGCCGAACGGAGTGAAGTCCGAATCGATCTCGGGTGAATGGTTCGGGGCGGCCTGAGCATGACCACCGTCCTCGAAAAGTCCTCGGCGGGAGTCGCTCTCGTCGATCCCACCGCGCTGTCCGCGCGCACCCAGCGCGCCTCGCGGGTGCCGCGGTCGGTGCAGCGCCTGCTCGGTCCGGTCCTGCTCGTCGTGGCCTGGCAGGTCGCGTCGAGCACCGGGTTCTTCGACGAACGCACGGTGCCCCGGCCGCTGTCGGTGCTGTCCGCGGCGTGGCGGCTCATCACCGACGGGTCGCTGGAGGAGCACCTGACGATCAGCCTGCTGCGCGTCGGCTACGGCCTGCTCATCGGCATCGCGCTCGGGCTGGTGCTCGCCGTGGTCTCCGGCCTGTCCCGCATCGGCGAGAACTTCGTCGACGCCAACATGGAAGTGCTGCGGGCGGTTCCGAACTTCGCGCTGGTACCGCTGCTCATCGTGTGGTTCGGCATCAGCGAGGTCCCGAAGGTCATCCTCATCGTCCTGGCGGTCGCGGTATCCATCTACATCAACACCTTCGCCGCGATACGCAGCGTCGACGCCGGGCTCGTCGAGGCGGCACGTTCGTTCGGGGTCGGCCGCGGCGAACTGATCCGTGTCGTCCTGCCCGGCGCACTGCCCGGGTTCCTCGTCGGCCTGCGCCTCGCCCTCACCGGCGCGTGGCTCTCGCTGATCTTCGCCGAGACGATCAACGCGAAGAAGGGCCTGGGCCGCATGATGACCGACGCCCGCGAGTACTTCCAGATCGACGTCGTGTTCGTACTCATCGCGGTGTACGCAATCCTCGGGCTGCTCTCCATCGCGGTGGTGCGCTGGCTGGAGAACCGGCTGCTGACCTGGAGGCGAGCCTACGATGGCAACTGACCTGGTGGACAACGACACCCAGACGGTCGTTGTCGCGCGCGGTGTGCGACGGGTGTTCGGCGCGCAGACCGTCCTCGACGGTCTCGACGTCGAGATCGCCGCGGGCGAGTTCGTCGCGCTGCTCGGACGCAGCGGATCCGGCAAGTCGACCTTCCTGCGGGCGCTCGGCGCGCTGGACCCCGACGTCCAGGGCCACATCCGGGTGCCCGCGAAACAGGCGGTCGTGTTCCAGGAACCGCGTCTGCTGCCGTGGCAGAAGGTGCTGACCAACGT
>NZ_JADZGH010000123.1:25706-46554 GCF_015865005.1 Rhodococcus sp. CX | reverse complement strand
AGGGCCGCGCCGCGCTGGCCGAGGTGCACCTCGAGGACAAGGCCGGCGCGTGGCCGCGCACCCTCTCCGGCGGTGAAGCACAGCGCGTCGCGCTGGCGCGGGCACTCGTGCGCGAACCCCAATTGCTGCTTCTCGACGAACCTTTCGGTGCACTCGACGCGCTCACCCGCATCCGGATGCACGGCCTGCTGCTGCGGCTGTACCGCAAGTACCGGCCCGCGGTCCTGCTCGTCACCCACGACGTCGACGAAGCGATCCTGCTCGCGGACCGCGTGATCGTGCTGACCGACGGGGCGATCTCCCTGTCCACCCGCGTCGACGTGCCGCAGCCACGTTCTCGGGACTCGCGCGAATTCACCGCGCTGCGACGGCGACTGCTCGCCGAACTCGGTGTCGGCGACGAACCCGACGCTCGATAACTCACATCAGAAGGAACATGACGTTGCCTGGAATCAGACGGGCCCGGTGGGCATTGCTGCCCGCCCTCGCATTGACGATGCTCGCCTCCGCCTGCGGGCTGTCCGAATCCGAGGAGAGCGAAGCGCTCTCCGAAGCGACCATCGCGAACACCGTCGACGTCCCCGAGGGGACGGAACTCGTTGTCGCCGAGCAGAACGGGAACCAGTCGCTCGCATGGTCGCTGTCCGGCGCCGGAGCCGACGCGCCCTACGAGGTCACCTTCGCGGACTTCAGCGGCGGCCCCGCTGTCATCGAAGCGCTGCGTTCCGGCGCTGCCGACATCGGCTTCGTCGGCGAAGCGCCTGTTCCGATCGCCGTGTCCAACGGCATCGAGGACATCGTGGTCGTTGCGGGACAAGCGAATCCGGGAAGCAGCGGCGGCTACTACCTCGTCGCGCAGCCGGGCAGTGGCATCGAGACCCTCGAAGACCTGCGCGGCAAGCGCGTCGCATACCCGCCGGGCACCGGCCGTCAGATGATCACCGTCGGCCTGCTCGACCGGGCCGGTCTCGAACTCGGCACCGACGTCGAGGGCGTCGAACTCGCGGGATCGGAGGTGGTGCCGACGTTTGTCGCCGGTGCGGTCGATGCCGCGATCGTCCTCGGGAACCAGTACTACAAGATCGGCTCTCCGCCGATTCTCGGTGACGGAACCGGCATCAACACCGGCATCAGCGCGCTGGTGGTGCGGCGCGATGTCCTCGACGATCCCGTCAAGGTCGCCGCGATCGGCGACTACGTCGGACGGACGGTCGCGGCGAACAACTGGCAGGAAGCCAACCCCGAGCAGTGGGTCGAGGCGTACTACGTCGGTGTCCAGGGCATCACGTACGAGCAGGGCAAGGAACTGCTCGACAAGACCGGCATCGCGAAGTATTACCCGATCGAACCGAAGTTCACCGCACTGTTCCAGACCGTGTCGGACGGGCTCCTCGACACCGGCATCATCGACCGGCCCGTCGACGTGGCTCCCTACCTCGACGACCGCTACAACTCGATCATCCAGGCGCAGAACGACACCGACGGAGTGGCGCTCACACCGCTTCCGTAGTCGTCTGCGACCGCACCCGAACCACACGAGAAGGAGCGACACCATGACCCAGGCCGCAACCCGCATCGAGGTGCGCCCGCAGTCCGGTTGGACCGGCGCCGAGATCCACGGACTCGACCTCACCCGCGAACTCACCACCGACGAGATCGCCACCGTCCGGCAGGCGCTGCTGCAGTGGAAGGTCGTGTTCTTCCGCGACCAGCACCTCGACCACGACCAGCACCTGCGGTTCGCGAACTACTTCGGCGCACCAACGCCCGCCCACCCCCTGTTCGATTCGATCCCGGACCCGAACTACCCGACGATCTACCCGATCTTCCGCGACCGCTTCAAGGCCCGGGTCGCGAGCACTTCCGGCTACGACCGGCCCGGCTGGCACGCCGATGTCACCGCCGCGGTGAATCCGCCGGCAGCGTCGATCCTGCGTGCGGAGGTGCTGCCCCCGTACGGTGGCGACACCCAGTGGTCCAACACCGTCGCCGCGTACGAAGGATTGTCGGCGCCGGTCAAGGCCCTCGCCGACGGCCTGCGCGCCGTGCACCGGTTCA
Source organism: Rhodococcus sp. CX (assembly GCF_015865005.1). Taxonomy (NCBI): domain Bacteria; kingdom Bacillati; phylum Actinomycetota; class Actinomycetes; order Mycobacteriales; family Nocardiaceae; genus Rhodococcus; species Rhodococcus sp. CX. Next base: position 44,496 of record NZ_JADZGH010000123.1, on the reverse strand, counting down.
GTCCCGGTGCGGGCACCACCCCCACCGAGGACTACCTGCGCAGGGTCGAGAAGCGGCCGCTGCTCACCGAACATCCGGTTGTGCGGGTGCACCCGGAGACGGGGGAGAAGGCGCTGTACGTCAATCCCGGTTTCACGTCCCACATCGTCGGGGTGTCGCCGCACGAGAGCCGCCGGTTGCTCGAGCTGTTCTACGACGAGCTGGCGCGTCCGGAGTACACGGTGCGGTTCCGGTGGGCGCCTGGCTCGATCGCGTTCTGGGACAACCGCTCCAGCGTGCACCTCGCGCCGCGTGATCTCACCACCGACGACGATCGCCGGCTGTACCGGATCACCCTCGTCGGTGACGTTCCGGTCGGACCGGACGGCCGGGAGTCGGTCGCGCTCGAAGGCGAGCCGTTCGAGGCGATCTGACCTCCGGGGTTACCGGAGATCCTCTTTCAGGGCGTTGACGACGACGGTGACGGGGGCGGTGCCGTCGGCGGCAGGAATGTCGCTGTTGACCGCGGCGACCAGGATCGTGCCGGACGCCGGCAGGTATCCGGCATAGGTGTTGTACCCGGGGAGTTCGCCGGTGTGCTCGAGCCAGCCGTTCTCGATGCCCCAGCCGAAGCCGTAGGCGCGTTCGGGGGTGGCCGGTGGCACGTCGTAGTTGAACGACTCGAGCCGGTACTGCTGGGTTTCGGGGTTGAGGATGCCCTCGCCGGTGCCGAGCGCCTTCGCCCAGCGCTGCAGGTCGTCGATGGAGGAGATCACGGCGCCGGCCGCCCATCCCCACGACGGGTTCCAGTTCGTGGCGTCGGCGGTCTCGCCCTCCGGCTGGCCCTGTTCGGTGATGCCGGCCAGGTGCGGGTCGGGGAACGCCGCGTCGGCGGGCAGGGACGTCTCGGACATGCCGAGGGGTGCGAACAGGTGCTCCTCGAAGTAGTCCGCGAGGCTCTGCCCGCTGACCTGTTCGACGACGAGACCGAGCGCGACGTAGTTCGAGTTGGAGTACTCGAACTGCTCGCCGGGCGCGAAGTTCGGCGGATCGCCGCGCACCACGTCGAGGAGTTGTTCCGGGGTCCACGGAGCGTCGGGGTTGGCGAACAGCTGTTGCTGGAACCCCTCGTCGAAGGTGTAGCTGGGGATTCCGCTGGTCATCGTGGCGACCTGCTCCAGCGTCGCGATGTCTCCGTTCGGAAGGCCCGGTACGTATTTGCCGATCGGGTCCGTGAGCTCGAGCCGTCCGTCCTCCCACAACTGCAGGATCGCGGTGGCGGTCATCGTCTTGGTGAGACTGCCGACGCGCGTGTGGTCCTCCGGTGTCGGCGGCTGCTGGGTGTCGACGCCGGCGACACCCGCGGTCCCGGTCCATTCCCCCTCGGGGCCGATCACCCGCGCGACGACGCCGGGGAATCCGATCTCCCCGTGCAGGCTGTCGAGGGTTTCCTGCAACCGGTCCGCCAGCGCGGACTCGGCGCTCTCCGGGGATTCCGTGCCCGTCGTGGGCGAGGTGGTCGTGTCGTCGCTGGTGCACGCGGAGGCCAGCGCGACGACGGTGGCGGCCAGGAAGATCGGGAGTCTGCGCATGGTGGGCTCCGATGGGACTGGATGGTCGCTTAGTCCGGTTCAGTATGCGGCGGGCTCGGCCGGACTGTCCGCGCGATCACCGAATCCGCCCGCGTCCCCGCGGCCCCGTCCTACCGTGTGGGACGACGGATCGGAGTATCGATGAACCCGCTCATCCACGTGTCACCGCAGGTGCGTGACGCCGTCGCCGACGGGCGACCGGTCGTCGCGCTGGAATCGACGATCTTCACGCACGGGCTGACCCCGCCTCGCAATCTCGAGGTCGCGTTCGAGGCCGAACGGAACCTGCGCGACGCCGGCGTGGTGCCGGCGACCGTCGGCGTGGTCGGTGGCATCCCCACGGTGGGGTTGTCGGACGAGCAGATCACCGCGCTCGGATCGGAGCCGGGCGTCGAGAAGCTCGGCGTCCGCGACCTTCCCGCCGCCGCGGCGAAAGGCATCTCGGGTGGCACGACCGTCGCCTCGACCGCGGTGCTCGCCCACCACGCGGGAGTGCGGGTCTTCGCGACCGGCGGCCTGGGCGGCGTCCACCGCGGCGCGGCGTCGACGTTCGACGAATCCGCCGACCTGACCACCCTGGCATCGGTACCGATCCTCGTCGTCAGCGCCGGAGTGAAATCGATCCTCGATATTCCGGCGTCCCTGGAACGCCTCGAAACCCTGAGCGTGCCCGTCGTCGGCTATCGGACGCGGCGGTTCCCCGGCTTCTACGTGCGCGACAGCGGTTGCGCGATCGACTATTCCGTGGAGTCGCCCGCCGAAGCCGCGGCGATCGTCGACGCCCGCGACCGTCTCGGCTCGAAAAGTGCTGTGCTGCTGGTCAATCCGGTGCCCGAACAGGACCAGCTCGATCCGGCGCTGCACGATCGGGTGCTGCGTGACGCCGAGCATGCCGCCGCGGCCGCCGGGGTCACGGGGAAGGCGACGACCCCGTTCCTGCTCGCCCACCTGCATCACGCCACCGGTGGCCGCAGCCTCGACGTGAACGTCGCGGTCTACCGCGCGAACGTCGCCCTCGCCGCGTCGGTGGCCGTCGAATTGGCATCCGGGTGACCGGGCACTGGGTGTTGCACGTCGACCTCGACCAGTTCATCGCCGCGGTCGAGGTACTGCGCAACCCCGACCTGGCGGGGCGGCCGGTGATCGTCGGCGGTCGCGGCGACCCGACCGAACGGGGTGTCGTGTCCACGGCGTCCTACGAGGCCCGCGAGCACGGCGTCGGGTCCGGGATGCCGCTGCGGACCGCGGCCCGCAAGGTCCCCGACGCGGTGTTCCTGCCCGTCGACGCGGACACCTACACCGAGGTGTCGAACGTCGTGATGGACACGTTGCGCGGGCTCGGCGTCGTCGTCGAGGTCCTCGGCTGGGACGAGGCGTTCCTCGGGGTGGACACCGACGATCCGGAGGCGGTCGCGCGGACCGTGCAGACCGCGGTGTTCGACGCGACGGGACTGCATTGTTCGGTGGGCATCGGCGACAACAAGCTGCGCGCCAAGATCGCCACCGGCTTCGGCAAGCCGCGCGGCATGTTCCGGCTCACCCGCGACAACTGGTTCGCGGTGATGGGCGACCGCGGCACCGACGCGTTGTGGGGTATCGGCTCGCGCACCGCGAAGAAACTCGACGCGCTCGGGATCCGCACCGTGCGGGATCTCGCGATGGCGTCGGAAGCGGACCTGGCGGCGCGGTTCGGACCGAAGACCGGGCCGTGGCTCGTCGGACTGGGACGTGGGGTCGGCGGCGCGACCGTGACGGCCGAGCCGTGGGTCGCGCGGTCGCACGGGCGGGAGGTGACGTTCCAGCACGACGTGAGCGACTGGGCGGAACTCGCCGAACATGCGCGCCGGCTCGCGGTCCGTGCCACCGAGGACATCCGCGCCGAGCAGCGACCGGGCGTGCGGGTGGAGGTCAAGCTCCGGTACGCGCCGTTCACCACCCACACCACCGGCCGGGCCCTGCCCGAACCGACGTTGGACTCGCAGGTCGTCTCGGACGCCGCGGTCGCGTTGCTGGACCGGTTCGATCACGACCGGAAAGTACGGCTGATCGGGGTGCGGGTCGTGATGGTCGAGCCGTGAGCGGTCAGCGGGACATGCCGTAGAACCGTTCGACGCGCACCCGCAGCAGCAGCCGCCGTTCGGTCACCATCGCCGCGCGGAACTCGTTCCAATCCGGATGCTCGCCCTGCAGTTGCCGATACTGCTCGACCAGCTGTTCGACGGTCTCATCGTGCGGAAGTGCCGCGACCGGGGACAACTCGGCGTAACCCTCCGCGACCGCGTACGACCAGCCGTCGGCGGAGTCGACGAACATGCTCACGCGCGGGTCGCGGCGCATGTTGCGGGTCTTGGCGCGGTCGTCGGTCACCGAGACGGAGAACGTGCGGGTGCGGGGGTCGTAGTGGTGCAGGATGTTCGACAGCTGCGGCCGTCCGTCCCGCTTGAGGGTGACGAGCGTCGCGACCTTGGTGGTGGTGAACAGCGCTTCGAGCGGATCGGTCGATGCCATGCGTCCAGCCTAGAGCCGTGGTGGGTCGAGTTCGGATGATTCTGTGTATCAGACGGTTTCGAGTGACGAGCCGATGATCTCGGCGAGTTCGCGTGGCGCGTCGTTGTGCACGGTGTGACCGGCGTGCGGCACCGCGAGGATTCGCGCGGCCGGATTGCGCCGCCGGACCTCGTCGGCATCGGAATCGGACACGAAATCCGATGCGCCACCACGGATCAGCGTCAGCGGAACCCCGATGCCCGCTAGATCGTCCCACAGCGCCGACAGATCCTGGCCGTCGTCGAGCACCGCCGAGGGCGTCACGTCGAGAACGATCGCGCGGCGCACCAGTTCCGGAACGATCGCGGCGAGACGGATCGTCGTGAGACCGCCGAGGGAAGCGCCCACCACGGCTTCGGCTTCGGGTGCCCAGCGGCGGACGGCGTGTGCCACCGCGTCGGCCGCGTTCCAGGGGGAGTGGTCGGGGTGGTCGAGCGGCGTCGAATGTCCGTGCCCGGGCAGGTCGACGGCGAGCGCGGGCAGTCCCAGCGCGAGATTGAGTGCATCCCAGGTGTGGGCGTCCTGACCGCTGTCGTGCAGGAACACGATACGAGGCGGTTCGGTGGCCCAGAGCAGCGAGCTCACGTGCACGCCCTCGCGGATGTCGGTGCCGACACGCTGCACCACCGGTGGAGCATCGAGTGTCAGCCCGAGTTCGGCGGCGTTCCGGGGGAGCTGTGCGAATTCGTCGTCCTGGAAATGCGAGACCATGGGGTCCTTTCCGCGCTCGAAGCCGGTGCGCAAGGTTGACGGCAGGAACACATCCTATTTTCTCGGCGCCGTTCCGGCCGGATAGTTGTGCCCGAGCACAGACGGACGGGTGCTCGGCTGCCGGTCGCTGCCGGGGTCTCCAATCCGGTTGCGTATCGGCCCGGAACGACGGTGGACGTCCCGAAAATTCGGTACACCGACCGTCGACTCGGACCCTGCACGGCGGGTCCGGTCCTCGGATGACGGCGAAACGCCCGTGCGCATCGAGGGCCGAACCTTAAGATCGAGAGGTCCGACTGCACGCGAACTCGTCGAGGTATCGCCATGGCCGACGACATCGAGAACGCCCGACGCTCGTCCCCGCAGCAAGGTCGGTTCCCACCGGTCGTGGAGGGACTGCTCGACAGTCCGCTCGCCGGTCTCGCCCCATGGATCGTGCTCGCCGTCTTCGAGGGACCGGGCAGTATCGCGTGGGTCGCGGCCGTGGCACTGGGCCTGTCGGTCCTGTTCCTCGTCCTGGACCTGATCCGTGGCCGGTCGCTGAAACTGCTCGGTGTGGTGGACGTCGTGTTCTTCGCGGCGTTGCTGATCACCCACTTCTCGCTGAGCGTGGACAACCAGATGTGGCTCGAGACGTGGATCGGTGAGATCGCGAACATCACGCTGGTGCTCATCGCGGTCGGATCGATGCTGGCGCGGAGGCCGTTCACGATCCAGTACGCGCGGGAGGAGGTCGATCCGCAGTACTGGGATTCGCCGGTGTTCCTGCGCACCAACTACGTCATCACCGGGGCGTGGGCTCTCGCCTTCCTCGTCGCGGCGGCTGCGGGGTGGTACGGCGACGCGGTGCTCCACGACGACGACAACATCTGGACGGGATGGGTGATCCAGGTCGCGGCGATGGTCGCCGCGATCAAGTTCTCCGCCTGGTATCCCGACCGGGTCGGCGAGCGGACGGGCGACGCAACGGAATGACGGCCGCCGTCAGTCCTGTTCGTCGAGGTGGAACAACACGAGGGTGACGGTCAGGATCAGGGCGGGGACCCACGCTGCCTGCCCGCCGATCCACTGGGACACGAGTGCACCGAAGACCGCGCCGCCCGCGAACGACGCGCAGATCGCGCCGTAGACGGCGGTGTGGCGGCGGGCCACCTCGTCGTGGTCGACGAACCCGCGGAACCAGGCCTCGGTGAGCCGCATCAGATTTCCGGTCGTGGCGATGGACATGTAGGTCAGCTCGCCGATCATGCGATACAGACCCATCTGCAGTGCCGCGACGAACGCGATGGGGACGGTGACCGCCGCGGCGTGGACGCTGTCCGGCAGGAACCCCACGATCACGAGGATGATCACCTGCAGGCCCGTCGCCCAGCGCAGCGGGCGGGTGAGGCGGCGTTCGATGCGGCCGGTCTTGACGAGCATCGCGACCGCGATGCCGACGAGGAACGCGAGGATCGGATACAGGTGCGCGAGCGCGTCGCGCCATTGTGCCTCGGCGAAATCGATGCCCATCAGGATCACGTTGGCGGTCTGCGTGTTCGCGAAGACACCGTCGCGGGTGATGAACGTGTATGCGTCGAGGTAGCCGCCGACCATCGTGAGAATGACGGCGAACCGAAGGGAAGTCGAGGTCTGCGTCGCCATGAACCGGGTTCCTCCGCCCGAGGTGCTTCGACCACCATAGGGCCACCGGCGGGGAGCTTGCACAGTTTTCGGCGCCCGTCCAGAGTACGGAGCGCGCAGATCCGAATCCTGTTGCATGAACAGCCGGGCGGAGGACCATGGACCACGGTGTCCGCGCTCGCGGACGCCGGGTCGACGAGAGGCACAGCCCATGACTGTCACCGACGAATACCTCGAGAACAACAGGAAGTACGCCGAGTCCTTCACCGGCCCGCTTCCGCTGCCTCCCAGCAAGCACGTCGCGGTCGTGGCGTGCATGGACGCGCGGCTGGACGTCTACCGGGCCCTGGGAATCGGCGAAGGCGAATCCCACGTGATCCGCAACGCCGGTGGTGTCGTGACCGACGACGAGATCCGGTCCCTCGCCATCAGCCAGCGACTGCTCGGTACCCGGGAGATCATCCTCATCCACCACACCGACTGCGGCATGCTCACATTCACCGACGACGAGTTCAAGCGGTCGATCCAGGACGAGATCGGCATCAAACCGTCCTGGTCGCCCGAGTCCTTCCCGGACGTCGAGGAGGACGTGCGGCAGTCGCTGCGCCGCATCGAGGACAGCCCGTTCATCACCCAGACCGAATCGTTGCGCGGCTTCGTCTTCGACGTTGCCACGGGTCGGCTGAGCGAGGTGAAGCCCGACTGAGGGGACGCGATGGCGACCTTCGTACTGCTGCCCGGTGCCGGATCGGACTCGTGGTACTGGCATCGGGTGGTGCCGCTGCTGCAGGAACTGGGGCACACCGCGATTCCCGTCGACCTGCCGTACTCCGACGACGCCGCCGGACAGTACGAGTACGCCGACGTGGTGGTCGCCGCGGCCCGGGACGCGCAGCCGCCGCTGGTCCTGGTCGGTCAGTCCATGTCCGCGTTCACCGCAGTGATCGCGGCGGAGCGGCTGGTCGTCGACCGGCTGATCCTCGTCGCGCCGATGATCCCGGCTCCCGGCGAGTCACCCGGCGGATGGTGGAGCGCAGTCGGTCAGGAGCAGGCCCGACGTGCACAGGACATCGCGGACGGGCGTGACCCCGACCTTCCCTTCGATCCGCGCGAACTGTTCTTCCACGACGTGCCCGCCGAGATCGTCGCGGAAGCGTTCACGCACGAAGCGCCCGTGCTCTCGGATTCGGCGTTCGAACCGGCGTGGCGCGCCGACCGATGGCCGGATGTGCCGGTGCGGGTGGTCGCCGGCCGTCACGACCGGTTGTTTCCGCTCGATCTCATCCGGCGGATCGCCCGCGAGCGGGTCGGCGTGGAACCGGACGTCCTCGACAGCGGTCACCTGGTGGCGCTGGTGTGTCCGCGCGAACTCACCGATCTGCTGGTCGCGTCGGTGCCGTGACTCTTGCGTGGCCTCAGTGTCCGTTGCCGTTGCCGGCGCTCGTGTGCTGCGCGGCGAGGGATTCGGGCATCGGTTCGTGGCGCAGGTAGCCGCGCGCGAACTCGGCGGTGCCCTGCGTCAGGGCGCGCAGGTCGACGGGATAGCGCGTCAGTTCCAGTTCGGGAACCTCGGCGCGCAGCAGGGTCGTGCCCGGACCCGCGTTCTCGGTGCCCAGAACCCGGCCGCGCCGGGCCGAGAGGTCGCCGAGGACCGCGCCGAGATAGTCGTCGGGGACCACGACCTTGACCGCGTCCACGGGTTCGAGCACCCGCACCGTCGTGTGGGTGGAGGCGTCGCGCAACGCGAGTCCCGCGGCGGCCTGGAACGCCGCATCCGACGAGTCGACCGAGTGGGCCTTGCCGTCGACGAGCGTGACCTTGACGTCGACGAGCGGATGACCGGTCGCGACACCCTTGGCGGTGGCGCTGCGCACGCCCTTCTCGACGGACGGGATGAACTGGCGGGGCACGGCGCCGCCGACGACGTGCTCCTCGAACTGGACACCGCTGCCGACCGGTAGCGGCTCGACCTCGATGTCGCACACCGCGTACTGGCCGTGCCCGCCGGACTGTTTCACCAGCCGGCCGTGCCCCTTCGCGGGACCGGCGAACGTCTCGCGCAACGCGACCCGGTAGTCGACGATGTCGACGTTCACCCCGTGCCGGTTGCGGAGCCGGTCGAGGACGACTTCGGCGTGGGCCTCGCCCGTGCACCACAACACCAATTGGTGTGTGTCGGGATTGTTTTCGAGGCGCACCGCCGGATCCTCGGCGGTCAGCCGGGACAGGGCCTGGGCGAGCTTGTCGTCGTCGCTTCGGGTGTGGCCCTCGACGGCGACCGGCAGCAGCGCCTCCGGCAGCGGCCACGGATCGAGGACGACGGGATGGTCCGGGTCGCAGAGGGTGTCGGCGGGTACGGCGTTGCCGAGTTTGCCGATGCACACCAGGTCCCCGGCGACCGCCTCCGGCACCGGCCGCTGTTGCTTGCCGAACGGGCTGGTCAGCGTCGGGATCCGTTCGGTGGTCTCCTCGGTGTGGCCGGGCCCGCTCAACCGAACGAACGTGTCGGGGCGCAGCCTGCCGGAATAGACGCGCACGAGGCTGATCCGCCCCACGTACGCGTCGCCGGTGACGCGTACGACCTGCGCGGCCAGCGGGGCGTCCGGATCGGCGAACGGGGCGCCGGGCCGACGGTGCGTCGGGTCGGGGAACACCGCCGCGATCAGGTCGAGGAGCTCGGCGGCACCCACCCCGTAGTCGGTGGCGGCGGATGCGGGATGCAGTGTGCACGAGATCATTTCGCGTCGGATGCCGTCGGCGAGGGAATCGGTGTCGAGGGTTTCACCCGCCAGGTAGCGCTCCATGAGGGTGTCGTCCTGCCCCGAGATCGCCTCGACCAGACTCTCCCGGATCTGCCCCAGATCCGGGGTCTGGCCGGGGTCACCGTAGGTGCGGCCGAGCAGCACGTCCACCGACCCGCACGGCCGGGAGCCGTCGTACGCCGGTACGAACACCGGGCGCAGGGTGTCGGGTCCGAGACCGAACGCGTCGTGGCATTCGGTGAGCATCTCCTCGTAGCCGCTGCGCGCGATATCGAGTTTGGTGACGACGATGCCGCGGGGGAGTCCGGCCTCGGCGCATTCCCGCCACAGCGCGCGGGTCGCGGCGCTGATCGGGTCGGTCGCGGAGACGACGAACACCGCCGAATCCGCGGCGCGCAGGCCCGCGCGGACCTCGGCGTCGAAGTCCGGGTGGCCCGGCGTGTCGATCAGGTTGATCTTGGTGCCGTTCCATTCCAGCGGGATCACGGCGAGCTGCACCGATCGCCGGTGCTGCTGTTCGATCGGTTCGAAGTCCGAGATGGTGGTGCCGTCCACGGTGCGGCCCGCACGCCCGACGGCGCCGGCGGCGAGCGCGAGCGATTCGGCGAGGGTGGTCTTGCCGACCCCACTGCATCCGATCAGAACGACGTTGCGCAGTTGGTCCGGGCGTTCGACGACAGGCGCCCGTTCGGTTCGCGCCGAGGTTCGGTCGGGCATCGGAGTCTCCTCCCGTGGCATCCGTGCCACCGCTCGACACGGCCTCCGACCAGGGTAACCGTGCGGCTGTGCCGCCCGTGTGCCTTTGTGGCGGTTGGGGTCGCCACAAAGGCACACGGGCGGCGGAGCCGCACCTCAGTACACGTCGCGCACGTACCGCTTCTCGCGCTTGAGGTCGGTCACGTACTCGGCGGCGTCTTCCTCCGACAGGCCACCGTGCTCGGCGACGATCTCGTGCAGCGCCCGGTCGACGTCCTTCGCCATCCGGGACGCGTCGCCGCAGATGTAGAAGTGGCCGCCGTCCTCGAGCCACGCGAACAGCTCGGCGCCGTGCTCCTTCATCCGGGTCTGCACGTAGATCTTCTCGGCCTGGTCGCGGGAGAACGCCAGGTCCAGGCGGGTCAGGACACCGGACTCGACGAACTCGGTCAGCTCGTCCTCGTACACGTAGTCGCACGCGCGTTTCTGGTCGCCGAAGAACAGCCAGTTCCGTCCGGTCGCGCCCCGCGCGCGGCGTTCCTGCAGGAAGCCCCGGAAGGGCGCGATCCCGGTGCCCGGACCGACCATGATCATCGGGGCGGTGTCGTCGGCGGGGACCCGGAACGCCTTGTTCTTCGTGACGAAGACCCCGGCGATGCCGTTCTCGCCGACCCGGTCGGCCAGGAACGTCGAGCACACACCGCGACGTTCGCGGCCGTCGGTGCCGTAGCGCACCGCCGCGACCGTCAGGTGCACGCTCTGTTCCGTCGCGTTCGGGCTCGACGAGATCGAATATGCGCGGTGCTGCAGCGGCTTGAGCAGCGACAGGAACTCCTCGGCGGACAGCTCGGGAGTGGGTTCCAGGCGCAGCACGTCGAGGATGTCGCGGCCCCACAGCCAGTCGTCGAGCGCGGCCTTGTCGCCGTGCCGCAGCACGTACGTCAGTTCCTCGTTGTGCGTGCGCTTCTCGACCTCCTCGAGCAGGTCGATGTTCGGCGCGGTGATCTCGTAGCTGCGGGTGAGCAGCTCGGTCAGGGTCTGCTCGTGCCCGGAGGGGACGACCGCGCCGTCCAGGCCGAGGGTGTCGAGCAGCGCCTGCACGAGGTCGGGATCGTTGACGGGCACCACGTTCAGGGCGTCGCCCGCCTCGTACTCGAGGCCCGACCCGGCGAGGTCGAACTCGTAGTGGCGGATCTCCTTGCCGGACCCCTCACCCGACAGCAGCCGGTTGACCGTCACGGTCGCGGGGAACGGATTCCTGCGGTTCCACTGCGACTTCGCGCGGGCCGGAGCCGGGGCCGCGACGGCCGCGGTGCCGTCGCCGTGGATGCCCTCGACGGCCGCGACGAGCGGCAGGGTCTCGGCGATCCAGGCGGCGGCGACGTCCTCGTAGTCGACGTCGCAGTCCACGCGCGGCACGATGCGCTGCGCCCCGAGCTGCTCGAGCCGCATGTCGATGAGCTTGCCGGCCTGGCAGAACCCGTCGTAGCCGGTGTCGCCGAGCGCGAGCACCGCGAAGTCCATGCCCTCGAGCCGCGGCGCGGACTCGGCCGACAGGGCCTCCCAGAACAGTTCGGCGTTGTCGGGCATCTCGCCCTCGCCGTAGGTCGACGTCACGATCAGCACGCGACCGAACGTCGCGAACCGGTCGAGGTCGACGTCGTCGAGCGCGCACACCGTCGGTGCGAATCCGTGGCTGCGGGCCGCGGCCGCGGTGTCCTCGGCGACGGATTCGGCGTTGCCGGTCTGCGATCCGTACAGGATGTGCAGCGCGGGCGCCGAACCCGCCGCGGTGGCGGTGTCGGGGCCGGTGGCGAGCAGACGGGTCTGCATGCCGGCGAGGAAGCCGGCGAGCCACGACCGCTGGTCCGTGGTGAACGGGGCGTCGGTGGGGATGAACGGGGTCATGCGGAAGCCACCTCCGTGGAAAGCGCGGGCGACTGAGCGAGCAGATCCGGCACCGCGTGACGCGCGAACAGTTCCTCGTAACCGGGCAGCCGGCCGATGGAGTCGTGGTTCTTCCTGTCCTGCAGGAGAATCCACCCGTAGGTGCCGGGGGTGTACACGGACCGGACGTTGCGCAACGCCAGCGACCGCTTGTAGTCGCCGAGGCGCTTGTCGGCGACGAGCACCGCGAGCTCCTCGTCGGTGCGCTCCGAGATCGCCTCGAGCGCGTACCGCTGCAGCTTCTTGACGAGGAAGAAGTCCTCGGTCAGCAGCAGGTTGCGCACCGCCTTCTGCACGGCCGGATCGGCGGCGTCGGTGGCGCCGGGGATGCGCTGCATCGCCATCGACTGGGCGGCGGCGAGCACCGTGTAGTTGTTGAGCAGCGCGAACATCGCCTCGCTGTCCGTGCCGTCCGGGGTGACGCCCCCGGCCACCGGCGTGCCCTGCCGGTAGTCGGTCTTGAACTTGCGGACCTGGTGCTCGACGAGGGCCGCGGCGACCTCCTCGGCGAGTTCCTTGCGGGACTTCGCGGCGAGGATCTGCTCCGAGTCCTGGTACTGCAGCAGCGCCCGCGGCATGCCGTACACGAAGTGCGCCTGCTCGGTCTGCCAGTTGTCCAGCAGGAAGCGGGCTTTGACGGACCCGGTGGCCTCGACGTGCCGGTGCAGCAGTTCGAGCACGGCCGCGTTGTGGACCGCCGCCTGCGGATCGTCGCCGGTGACGGAACCGAGGACGATCGAGTCGGCGCTGGCCTTGCCGGGCAGCAGGCCCTCGGGGTCGTACTGGTAGACGAACCCGCCGGACATGCCGTTGCCCAGGCCCTTGCCGAATCCGCCGAGGTTGAGCACGACACCGTTGGTCATGTACTCGCACGCGAATTCGCCGACCCCCTCGACGACCGCGGCGGCACCGGAGTTGCGGACCGCGAACCGGTCGCCGGCCTGCCCCTGGACGAACAACCGGCCGCCGGTGGCACCGAACAACGCGAAGTTGCCGATGAGCACGTTGCCGCCGTGATCGGCGGAGCCGCCGCCGGGGGAGAGCACGACGATCTCGCCGCCGCACTGGCCCTTGCCGACGCCGTCGTTCGCGGTTCCAGTGTGCGCCAGCACCATTCCGTCGTTGCAGAACGCGCCGAACGACAGGCCGGCCGAGCCGGTGGTGGTGACGGTGACGGTACCGTCGCGCAGCCAGCGGCGGCCGCGCTCGTCGCGCAGGGCCGCGGGGATCTCGCCGAGCTGCTCGTGGCCCAGCATCCGCTCGATGTCGATGGCGAGCTGCGCCCCGACGCTCTTGTTGCGGTTGGTCAGCGCGACACCGTCACCGAGCGCGACCGCGGTCTCGCCGGCGTCGACCAGCGCCGCCCGCAGCTCGGCGATCCAGCGGTCGTCGAGTTCGTAGTCCTTCTCCAGGTACACGGGGTTCTCGACCGAGACCTCCGGCACGACGGTCAGCATGGCCCGCAGGTCCAGCTTGCCGACGGACGACGGGTGGTCGAGCAGGTGCAGCAGATCCGAGCGGCCGCGGGCATCGCGCAGCGACCGCAGACCCAGCCGGGCCAGCACTTCGCGGGTCTCGTGCGCGACGTTGAGCAGGTACTGCGCCATCGCGCGCGGGTCACCGTCGAACACCTCGGGATTGGTGGTCAGACCGGCCGGGCACTTGACGTTGCAGTTCTTGGCCATGACGCACTTGAGCATCATCAGCGCGGTGGTGCCGAACTCGAAGCTGTCGGCGCCGAGCAGCGCGGAGGTGATCACGTCGGACGCGGTCTGGTGGGCACCGGAGCAGCGCAGCACCACCTTGTCGCGCAGGCCGTTCGCGCACAGCGCCTGGTGCACCTCGGCGATGCCGATCTCGGCGGAGCGGCCCGCGTACTTGAGCGAGGTGACGGACGCGGCGCCGGTGCCGCCGGTGTTGCCGGCGACGTTGATGACGTCCGCACCGGCCTTCGCGACACCGACGGCGATGGTGCCGATGCCCTCGGAGGACACCAGCTTGACGATGACCCGGACACGGGCGGCCTTGCAGTCGTGGATGAGCTGCGCGAGGTCCTCGATCGAGTAGGTGTCGTGGTGCGGCGGCGGCGACACCAGTTCGACGCCGGGCGTGGCACCGCGCGCGGCGGCGATCTCCACGGTCACCTTCGCGGCCGGCAGCTGCCCGCCTTCGCCGGGCTTGGCGCCCTGCGCGATCTTGATCTCGATCTCCTCGAGCATCGGGTCGGCGAGGTAACCGGCCCAGACCCCGAAGCGGCCCGACGCGAACTGCTTGATCCGCGAACCGCGGATCGTGCCGTAGCGGGAGATGTGCTCGCCGCCCTCACCGCAGTTCGACATGCCGCCGACCATGTTGGTGCCGTGCGCGACGGCCTCGTGGGCGTTGGAATTCAGGGCGCCGTGGCTCATCGCGCCGGACGCGAGGGTGCGGGTGATCTCGTGGGCGGGCTGCACCCGGTCCAGCGGCACGCTGTCCGGGGCCTTGCGGACCAGCGCGAGGTAGTCGCGGGCCTGCCCGGTGGCCTGCACGGTGACGGTGTCGCCGTAGCAGCGGTAGCCGAGGACCTCGTCGCCGAACCGGGCGACGAGGGACTGGGCGAGCGCCTCGAGCCGGTCGGCCTCGTCGGCGCGCGGACCGGTCAGGCGCAGCACGAACTCCTCGTCGCCGACCCGGGCCGCCGAGAGGCCGCGCACCAGCATCGAGTTGTTGCCGTAGCGGGCGAAGCGGCCCATCTCGCGGCGGAACTCGTCGGCGGTGGTGGCGTAGGTGACGTCGGCGGGCGTCGCGAGGACGTCGCGTAGCGCGGCGGGACGCTGGGCCCGCTCGTCGGCCATGGTGCGCGCGAACGCTCGGTAGCCGGGAGTGATCTCGAACCGGTCGATCTCGTCGGCGGTCAGCGCCCGGAAACCGCCGTAGCGGTAGGCGTCGTCGTCGAGGCCGTGGGCGTCGCCGAGGCGGTGCAGCGGCAGCAGCCGCAGCGCGTCGGTCAGGTCGGGTTCGCCGTCCCGCTCGCCGCCGGGCAGCGTGATGGGCTCTTCGGTCATGTCGACGAAGCCGCGCACCGCGGTGGTGCCGTACGAGTGCCCGGCCCCCTCGGCGCGCTCCTTGAACAGGCCGAGCAGCGGCACGTCCTTCTCGGCCACGACCGTCAGGGCACGCTGGTGCCAGTCGGCGACCGCCTGCGCGATCGTCGCGAATCCGACGCCACCGACCGGGGTCCGCACGTTCGGGAACCAGCGGCGCAGCACCGCGTCGTCGGTGTCGAGGTAGCTGGGTTCGAAGAACTCGCCGCCGATGTACGACTCGACGGTGCACAGGCCGACGCGGCCCATCGTCTTCATCAGCGACTTCTCGGCGGCCTTGCGGAACTTCAGGAAGGCGGCGTCGGCGTCGTCGCCGTACTTCTCCTCCGCGCGCATCTGCACCGTCAGCGGGTACACGGCGGCGGCGCCGAACCCGAGGGTCGCGGCGATGTGGTGCGAGGAGAACAGCTGGCCGGACTCGACGATCACCGAGACCCGCAGCCGCAGGCCCTCGTCGATGAGCCGCTGGTTCACGGCGGAGGTGGTCAGGATCATCGGCAGCGCGGCACGGTCGGTCGCGACGTGCCGGTCGGTGAGCACCGCGATGCCACCGGATTCGCGGGCGAACGCGGCGATCTCGTCGGCGAGGGCCTCGACGGCCGCCTCGAGCGCGGCGGCGTTCGAGGCCGGATCGTCGAACACGGGCGTGAACAGCATCTGGAAGCGGCGCACCGGGGTGTCGGCCTGCTCGCGGATGCGGAGCATGTCCAGGTGGGTGAGGATCGGCGACGGCACCACGATCTGCCGGGCCTCCGCGGCACCGGAGCCGGGGCGGGCACCGAGCGCGACCCGCAGCGTCAGGCCGTCGGCCTCGCGGATCGAGTCCAGCGACGGGTTGGTGACCTGCGCGAACCGCTGCGAGAAGTACTTGGCGACGCCGCCCTCCTGATCGGACAGGGCGTTGATGGCGTTGCCGTACCCCATCGCGGAGATCTTCTCGGTTCCCGACGCGAGCATCGGGTCGAGCATGAACCTGAACGATTCCTGGTTCAGCGAGTACGACACGTACCGCTGGTAGCGGTCGAGGTCGCCGTTGTAGCGCAGCGGCGAGCCCGCCTTCTCGGCGGGGATCTCGGGCAGCGACGCGAGCTCGGCGCGGGCGTCGGCCACCAGCGCCGGGTAGTCGCGGCGCGCGGCGAGCAGTTCGAGGGCCTCGACGGTGCCGAACGAGCGGCCCTGCTCGTGGTCGAAGTACAGCATGCCGCCGGCCTCGATGCGGCCGCGGCGCAGCACGGTCTCGGGCGCGAACCCGAACTGGCCGGCCTCGGAGGTCACGCCCAGGTACTCGGCGGTCTCGACGGTGCGCAGCGGACGCAGGCCGAGGCGGTCCAGGCGGGCGCCGACGACGCTGCCGTTGCCGAAGATCAGCGCGGCGGGACCGTCGTTCTTCTCCTCGTACAGCGAGAAGAACTCGAGCATCGCGCGCACCTGCGGCGACAGGGTGGTGTCGTTCTCCCATGCCGGCGGCATCATCTGCACGACCGCGGTCACCAGATCGAGATCGTCGTACACCAGCCGCGACGCGAGGGTCTGGTCGAAGCGGCAGCTGTCGGACTGTCCGGGCGGTCGGATGATGTTGCGGCCCAAGGCGCGAGCGAGCGCGCCCTCGAACAGGCGGTTCTTGCGGTCGGTGTTCAGCTCGCCGTTGTGGGCCATCAGCCGGAACGGCTGCGCCATCGTCGGGTGCGGGTCGGTGTTGGTGGAGAACCGGGTGTGGAAGAAGAGGGTGTGCACCGCGTGCGCCGGATCGGTGAGATCGGCGAAGTAGGGGATGACCTCGTGGGAGTTCAAGCGTCCCTTGAGGACCTGGGTGCGTGCGCTGAGCGAGAGCGGGTACAGCCCGGCCAGCGCCGGATCGGTGTACGCCTGCGCCTCGACCGAGAGCAGCGCCTCGTGCAGGATCCGGTCGAATTCCTTTGCGCTGTCTACGGATTCGGGGCGCGCGAAGATCCACTGCCGGATCGGCAGCTGGTATGCGACGGCGGCCGGCCGCAGCACGCTGTCGTCGACCGGGACGTCGCGCACGGCGAGGACCTCGATGTCCTGCGCCGCGAGGGCCGCGCCGATCAGTTCCTCCGCCGCGGGGCGGGCGGCGGGATCGGTGGGGAGGAAGAAGTTGCCGACACCGAATTCGCCTGCGCGAAGGTTCTTTCCGGTGAGCTGCGAGAAGAACGCGACCGACAGGTCGACGTTGACGCCGGCACCGTCGCCGACGCCCTCGGCGGACATGCCGCCGCGGTGCGGGACCACGCAGAGGGCTTCGTGGCCGAGGGTGAGGACCTCGTGCGTCTGCACGCCGTCCTTGCGGGTGATGAATCCGACGCCGCAGCTGCTCTTGTCGAGAGTGCTGTCGTACAGGCCGGTTCCGTCGGCATGCGTAAGCAACGGACGTCCTCCTCGGGTGGATCGTGCCGGCGGCCACGGAGGGGTGCGCCCGGGAATCCGGACTTCCGATGGTGGATGCCGACGTCTGAAATGAGGCAGACGTCGTTGTCTGGCAACCCGCGTGTAGCACGTTGGAAACCCGCGAGTGCCTGGCCAGCGTACCGCACCGCGTGCCCTGCGTGGACGCCACGTTCGTCACACCGGCCGAGCGAGCGCTCGGCTAAGCTGCAGGTCGGAGTGTTCCACGCCACATCAGGACGTGCTGCAGAGAGGGAATCGCATGACCGACGTACTCGACCGCACCAAGATCTACATCGACGGGGCCTGGGTGGACTCGGACGGCACCGGCCGCATCGAGGTGATCGACCCCGCGAGCGAGGAAGTCATCGCCGTCGTCGCCGAGGGCACCGCCTCCGACGTCGACCGCGCCACCGCCGCGGCGCGCGCCGCGTTCCCCGTCTGGTCGGCGCTGTCCGGCGCCGAACGCAGCGCCTACCTCGGCAAGGTCGCCGCCCTCGCCGCCGACCGCGCCGGGGAGCTGACCGAGATCGTCTCCCGCGACATGGGCATGCCGCTCAAGCTCGCGGCGGCCGTCCAGATCGGGATGCCGCTGAGCAACATCGCCGCCTACGCCACGCTCGCTGGCGAATACGACTTCGACGACCGGGAGATCGGGAACGCCCTCGTCGTGCGCGAGCCCGTCGGTGTCGTCGGCGCCATCACCCCCTGGAACTACCCGCTGCACCAGGTCGTGCTCAAGGTGTTCGCCGCGCTCGCCGCCGGTTGCACCGTCGTCCTCAAGCCCACCGAGGTCGCGCCGCTCGTCACGTACGCGCTCGTCGACATCTGCGACGAGGCCGGCCTGCCGCCGGGCGTGTTCAACCTCGTCAGCGGCTACGGGCCGGTCGTCGGCGAAGCCATCGCCGCACACCCGGACATCGACATGGTCTCGTTCACCGGCTCCACCCGCGCCGGAAAGCGCGTCGCCGCGGTCGCCGCCGACACGGTCAAGAAGGTCGCGCTCGAACTCGGCGGCAAGTCCGCGAACATCATCCTCGACGACGCCGATCTCGCCACCGCCGTCACCGAGGGCGTCTCCAAGTGCTTCCTCAACTCCGGGCAGACCTGCACCGCCCTGACCCGCATGCTCGTGCCCGCCGACCGCCTCGACGAGGCCACCGAGCTCGCCGCGAAGGTCGCGCAGGCCTACACCGTCGGGCACCCCTCGGATCCGGGGTCCAAGCTCGGCCCGCTGGTCAACGCCACCCAGCTCGCGCGGGTCCGGTCCTACATCGACAAGGGTGTGGAGGAAGGCGCCGACCTGGTCCTCGACGGTCGCGAGACCGGCCTGACCACCGGGTACTTCGTCGGCCCGACCGTGTTCGGCAAGGTCACCGAGGACATGACCATCGCCCGCGAGGAGATCTTCGGGCCGGTCCTGTCGATCATCGGCTACCGCGACGAG
>NZ_JADZGH010000123.1:24641-25696 GCF_015865005.1 Rhodococcus sp. CX | reverse complement strand
CGGCGTCTGGTCCGCAGATCCCGCCCGTGCCGAACGAGTGGCCCGCCGGATGCGCACCGGCCAGGTGTACGTCAACGGCGGCGCGTTCAACACCGAAGCGCCGTTCGGCGGCTACAAGCAGTCCGGCCTCGGCCGTGAAGCGGGCGTCTTCGGGCTCGAGGAGTTCCTCGAGATCAAGTCGATCCTGCGCTGATCCTGCGCTGGTACGCACAGGTCACCCGACCCGACGGTCGGTGCACAGATATTTCCGTACACGGACCGTCGGGTCGGGTTTTCTCGCGTAGTGCCCGTTCGCGACACGCGTAGGCGACTACGCGTGACATTCCTCACTCGCGGGACGATGGTCGTAGTAGAGACGCGAGGAAGAAGTAGAGCCATGTACCAGCCGGCGGCAGAAACGACCATTGCGAGCAGCAGCGGTGAACGCGGCCGAGGCAACGGCACCCTCGAGGGCCTGACCCTGACCGTGGACCGGGAGCGGATCGCCGGGCTGCGCGAAGTCCTCGAAAGCAAACTTCCCGACCTGGCGCCGTGCGCGCGGCTCCTCGCGGGGGACGCGGCACCGGAGATCCTCGACCGGGCGGTCGCGCGGGCCGTCGCGACGTGGCGCGGGCCCGTCGGACCGGAACTGTGCGCGTACGTGCTGAGCTGGTTCGTCTATCTGCAGCGTCCGCGCAAGGCCCCTCGGGTCGCCGGCGAGAGCCCGCGCGGTGACGTGCTGTTCGCGACGCTGCCGCCGGCCGAGCAGCTGGCGATCGTGCTGGCCGCCTACGAGGAGCTACCCGCCGATCGGATCGCCGCGGTCGTCGGCCGCGTCCTGGCTGAGTTCGAACTCGAGAAGGTCGCGCCGCTCGACCCTAACGCGGGAGCACGGTGAGGACCCGCACGATGTGGTCCCGGAACTCGGACATGTAGTTGCGCAGGAACGTCTCCGTCGATTCGTTGCTGATGCTGCCGTCGTCGCCGAACACGTCGGGTGTGTAGTGGATGTATGCCTCGGGGGCGGTCATCAGCCGGGCGTTGCAGAACGCCATCACCCCGCGCAGGCTCTGCTG
>NZ_JADZGH010000123.1:11589-24631 GCF_015865005.1 Rhodococcus sp. CX | reverse complement strand
GCGGTCGGCACATGGTCGAAGGAATTCTGGCCCCACGGCCGCGATGCCCAGTCGATCGCGTTCTTCAGCGCGCCCGGAATGGACCGGTTGTACTCGGGAGAGACGAACAGCACCGCGTCGACCCCCGCGATCGCTTCCTTCAGTGCCGTGCCCTCCGGCGGAAAGTCGGCGTCGTAGTCCGGGCTGTAGAGGGGCAGGTCCTTGATGGGGATCTCGACGAACTCGAGATCGTCCGGTGCCAACCGGATCAGAGCCTTCGACAGCGTCCGGTTGATGGACCGCGACGAGAGACTTCCGACGAAATAGCCGACGGTGTAGGTGGTCATGGGGGAGGCGTCCTTCCATGCTCGGGCAACCCGACGGGGAACTCCGCCCGAGTATCCGCCGATCGTGGTGCCGCCACGGCCCTTTCGGCCGATCCCGGCCGGCCCCCGACTTTCGGTCACCGTGACGGCAAACGGTGGCGGTGACCCGGCGGCGGACTAGCGTCGAGAGGGAACCAACCGGCATTTCGTGAGGAGCACCATGGATCTCGGCCTCGAAGGCAAGCGCGCGATCGTCACCGGAGGCAGCCGCGGTATCGGCTACGCGATCGCCCGGGCACTGGCGACCGAAGGGGCCGACGTCGTGATCGCCGCGCGCACCGCCCACGACCTCGAAATCGCCGCGAAGGCACTCGCCGACGAAACCGGGCGGCGGGTCGTCGGGATGCCCACCGACACGGGCGACCAGGACTCGGTGGACGCTCTCGTGGCGCGCACCGTCGAGGAGTTCGGCGGCGTGGACATCCTGGTCAACTCGGCCGCCACCCCGTGGAGTGCCAACGCCCCGACCGATTTTGCCGCGACCACCGACGATGTGGTCCGCCGCGAGGTCGAGATCAAGGTACTCGGCTACCTGCGGACCGCGCGTGCCGTCGCGCCGCACCTGATCGACCAGGGCTGGGGCCGCATCATCAACATCAGCGGCCTCGGGGCACGGGCGGCCAACTCGATCGCGCAGACCGTCCGCAACGTCAGCGTCGCCGCGCTGACGAAGAACCTGGCGGACGAACTCGGACCGCACGGCATCAACGTGACGGTCGTGCATCCGGGCCGGACCCGGACCGAGCGGCTCGTCGCACAGGTCGCCGCACGATCCCGGGAGACCGGGATTCCGGTCGAGGAACTCGAACGTGAACTCGCCCAGAACTCGCTGCACCGGCTGATCGACGCGAGCGAGGTCGCCGATGTGGTTGCGTTCCTGGCCTCCCCGCGCAGCGTCGGCATCACCGGCGACGCCGTCGCCGTCGGCGGCGGCGTACCCGGAGCGGTCTACTACTGATCCGCCCGCGCTCGGACACGAGAACGGCGAAGCCCCCGCACCGAATCGGTGCGGGGGCTTCGCCGTTCTCGTGGGCTGAGGTCAGGAAGCCAGGCGCGTACGGCCGAGACGCAGCAGCGTCAGCGCGAGGGTGTTGCCGTCCTTGCCGAGCTCGGTGAAGCGGTCCAGGACCTGCATCTCGTGGTTCTGGGCCTCACGCGAATGGCCGGTGGCCTTCGCCGCAACCCCGATCAACTGAGACAGCTCGCAGCGCCGCTTGATCACCTCGAGAATCTGGGCATCGAGTTCCTGGATCTCGTCGAACAGATGAGCCAGTTCGACATCGGCCGAAACGAGCTCGACCTCGGTCGAAGCGGCCTGCTCGGCGGTTTCGATGCCAGGCGAATCAAGCTGGACAGTCATGCAGATTCCTCCGGTCTCGTCTGAATCGTCACAGATTGTGTCGTGTCGATCGCCGAAGGTGTTACTCATCCGTACACAAAATTCTGCGTGTTGGTACGACGCCATCCGATTCCCCCCGGTGAAACTTGGTCTGAGCAGCATGAATACGCCAACTGACTCTCGAGTATGGTGATGATCACACTGGTGCTCGAGATGTTTGTGTGCATTATCCAGGTCAGTGGGACTACTTTGGCGGTTTCTCGACCAAATGTCCAGTTCCAAGCGTGTCTACCCGTCTGGAACGCCGCGCTGCGGTAGCGTTCGCGCCCAAACCGGCACCGGCCGGGGGCGGCGGGGTCCCCTGGCGCTTCCGGAAGGGGAATCGCAGTGGGACCGGCGTTCACAGGACGCGACGACGAACCGGAATCCGCGCCGTACGCCCCACCTCCGGAGCGACCCCCGGAATGGCCCGCCGACTCGTTCAACCGCCGGGTCGCCCTCGCGATCGGGTTCGCAGCCGTCTTCTTCGTCCTGGCGCTGTGGCGCGCCGGCACCGCGGCCGCCGAGTCGGGTGCGGTGACCCGGTTCTTCCTCGTCCTCGCGGCCCTCATGGGACTGACCGCCCTGTTCGGCTACACCTACTGGCGACCGCAGCGCGGAGCACCCGGTGTGCGGTTCGTGCCGGCCGGCGTCGCCGGTACCACCGAGGTGCGCTCGCGACGATCGGTGTTCGGGTTGCTCGTCGCGATGGTGGGATGTGCCGCCGCGCTCGCCGTCGGCGCCGCCGTCGAAATCTTCGTGTTCAGCAGCGGATTCCCGTGGGTGAGTCCCGTGCTCGCGCTGCTGGGCGTGCCGTGCGTGGCGTTCGTCGTCGAGGTCCTGCTCGGCCACATCCGCTCCGGTTCCCTGCTTCTGGGACCGGACGGGGTCCGGCAACGCGGCTGGACCGTGGAGTCCTATCTGCCGTGGGTGTCGGTGGCCGGGGTGCGCGCCGACCATCACGGCTACCCGGAATCGTGGGTGCTCGGCACCCCCACCGCGGCGTGGGCCAGGCGCCGCACCAGCCGCATCTTCCGCCTGGACCGGATGCCCGGGGAACCGATGATCGAAGTGGACTCGCGGCGGTTCGACATCGACCCCGTCCTGCTCCACCGGGTGCTCGAGTTCTATGCCCGCTTCCCCGAGATGCGGCGCGAGCTGGGCTCGCCACGGGCGGTGGAACGGATCCTGCGGCAGGACCTGAACGATCCTCACCAGCACTGATCGGTTCATCGCGTGAATACGAATGGGGATGGGGTATTCCGATCGCCGTCACGCGGGTAACTTGGATTACATGCGGTACTGGCACTGGGTGCCAGACGTAGCGAACGCTTCGAGCAGATGGGACAGGAAATGACCACACCGGAACCGATCGTCGTCGTCGAAGGGGCACGGACCCCGGTCGGCAGCTTCGGTGGCGTCTTCAAGGACGTACCGGCGCACGAACTCGGCGCCACCGCCGTCAAGGCCGCCCTCGAACGGGCGGGTGTGGCAGCCGAGGACATCGACGAGGTCGTCATGGGCTGCATCGGCCAGGTCGGCCCCGATGCCTACAACGCCCGCCGCGTGTCCCTCGCGGCCGGCATCCCGCAGTCGGTCCCCGCCTACACCGTCAACCGCCTGTGCGGCTCCGGCCTGCAGGCCATCTGGTCGGCCGCGATGCAGATGCGCTGGGGCGGCGTCGACCTCGCGGTCGCAGGCGGTGACGAGAACATGTCGCGCATGCCGTTCTACGACTACTCCGCGCGGGCCGGCTACAAGCTGGGCAACCACACCCTCGTCGACGGCACCGTCGGCATGCTCACCGACCCGTTCCACAACATCCACATGGGTGTGACCGCCGAGAACGTCGCACGCAAGTACGGCATCACCCGGGAGCAGCAGGACGAGTTCGCCGTCGAATCGCAGCGTCGCGCCGCCGAACCCGCCGCCCAGAAGGCGTTCGCCGAGGAGATCACCCCGGTCGAGATCGGCGGCCGCAAGCCCGTCACCGTCACCACCGACGAACACCCCAAGCCCGAGACCACCATCGAGACGCTCGCCAAGCTGCGCGCGGCCTTCGAGAAGGACGGCACCGTCACCGCCGGCAATGCGTCGGGCATCAACGACGGTGCCGGCGCGGTCGTGCTGGCCCGGCAGTCGGTGGCCGAGGAGAAGGGCCTGCGGGGCCTGGTCACCCTCGAGTCCGTCGCGACCGCCGCGATGGAACCGGAACTGATGGGCTACGCCCCGGTGCTGGCGCTGAAGAAGCTGTTCGAGCAGACCGGCACCACGCCGTCCGACATCGACACGATCGAGCTGAACGAGGCGTTCGCGTCGCAGGCGGTCGCCGTGATCCGCGACGCCGGACTCGATCCCGAGAAGACGAACCCGTACGGCGGTGCGATCGCGCTCGGCCACCCGGTCGGCGCGACCGGTGGCATCCTCACCGTCCGTGTCGCCAAGGATCTGGTGCGCCGCGACCTCGAGCTCGGCATCGTCACGATGTGCATCGGTGGCGGCCAGGCGCTGGCGGCGCTGTTCCGTCGCATCGGCTGACGAACGGGTGCGGTGGGAGCGCCGGTGCGCTCCCACCGCGAACCGCGGCTCAGATGCTGCGCGGCCGATCCGCCCAGTAGGGCTCACGCAGCGAGCGCTTGAGGATCTTGCCGGTCGGATTGCGCGGCAGCGCATCGACGATGTCGATGCTGGTGGGGCACTTGAACTTTGCGAGATGTTCGCGGGTGTAGTCGATAAGCTCGCTCTCCTTGACGGTGCTGTCCGGGGTCGGGACCACGACGGCCTTGACGGTTTCACCCCACTTCGGGTCCGGCACGCCGATCACGGCGACCTCCGCGACCTCGGGATGTTCGACGAGTACCCGCTCCACCTCGGGGCAGTACACGTTCTCCCCACCGGTGATGATCATGTCCTTGAGCCGGTCCTCGATGTAGACGAAACCGCCGTCGTCGACGCGACCCATGTCTCCGCTGCGCAACCAACCGTCGACGATCGCCTCCTTCGTCGCCTCCGGGCGGTGCCAGTAGCCCGGGGTGGTCTGTTCCGACCGCCACCACAGTTCCCCGACCGCACCGGGTTCGACGTCGGTGAGCGTGGCCGGGTCGACGATGCGCATCTCCACCCCGGGCAGCGGGGTGCCCGCCGACGCCATACGCGCGACCTGCGTCTCGTCGCGGTGCACCTCCGGCAGCAGCGCGGTGATCACCCCGGCGAGTTCGGTCATCCCGTACACCTGGACGAACTCGGTGTCCGGCCACGCCGCCAGGGCCGCGCGCAGCAGCGGCAGTGGCATGGGGGCGGCGCCGTAGGTGATGCGGGTGAGCCGGGAGAACGCCGCGATCGCCTTCTCGCCGGCAGCGAGCACCCCCGCGATCACCGGCGGCACCAGGAACGCGATGTTCGCGCCCTCCGCGAGCCCGCGGAACAGCGACGGCGCATCCGCCTCGCGGGTGAAGACGCAGCGGCGCCCGGCGTGAATGCCCATCGCCGCGTAGCAGGTGCCGCCCACATGGAACAGCGGCATCGCCACCAGCAGGCAGTCGTCGTCGGTGAACGGCAGCACCGACATCACCGCCTCGGCGTGCGCGGCGAGGTTCCGGTGGGTCAGCTGCACACCCTTCGGGTGACCGGTGGTGCCGGAACTGTAGAGCAGCAGCGCCGTGTCGTCCGCGGAGACCTGCGGCAGCACCGACGGCGGCTCGGAGCGCGCGATCAGCGGTTCGAACTCGTCGTCGTCCCCGCCGACCACCAGAATCTGCGGGGCCGCGGTGAGACGGTCCCGGATGGCGTCGATCTGCTCGACGAATTCGTTGCCCACGAACAGGATTCGGGGTTTCGCGTCGTCGAGTACGTAGACGAGTTCGTCGCCGGCGAGCCGGAAATTGGGAATCGCGGTGGCTGCGCCGAGCGCGGACGCGGCATACGTGACCTCGATGCAGGCGAGGTTGTTCTTGTCCACGAACGCCACGGTGTCGCCGGGGCCGACCCCGGCGTCGGCGAGGGCGCCGGCGAGGCGCGTCAGCCGCTCGTGCCACTGCGACCAGGTGTGGCTGCGGTCGAGATACCGCACGGCCTCGGCATCGGGCGTGGTGCGCGCCCAGTGCGCGACACGTTCGATCAGGGTGGGTCGGGTCGACTCGGACATCCGAAGAGCCTCCTTCTCGCCTGCGGCGCCGTGGGGGGCGAGCGCCGCGACATAGCCCAGAGGCTATAGAGGGCCGGTGCCGCCGTCCCGGGAATCGACGGACCCGCTGCCCGACCCGGATGCCCCGCGGTCGCGGGGAAGGGGGCTCAGTCCAGCGGGCGCAGGTGCCGGTTGTGGCCGTCCCAGTGCACGTGGGTGGTCACCGCCGAGCTGTCCTCGAGGCGCCGCACCTCGTAGATGTCGAGGGCGGGAACCTGTGGCACACAACCCCACAGGGCATGCCCGGTCATGACGAAGTCGATGTCGAGCCGGACCAGCAGGCCCATCAACTCGCCGATGGTCGGATCGTCGATCTTGGCGAACGCGTCGTCGAGCAGCACCAGCCGCAGCGCGCGGTCCACGTCCGGCAGGCTCGACAGATAGCCGTCGGCCGCGGCGAACAGCGTCACATACGACACGAACCGGGTCTCGCCCTGGGAGATCTTGGCGCGCTTGGAGATCCGCCGCTCCTGATCGGGTTCCGGACCCAGGATCGTCACGTCGACGGTGTGCCAGTTCCGGTAGTCCAGCGCCTGCGCGAGGTGCGCGGCGTACCCGGCGGACGGATCCGTCGTGTGCGAGGCCTCGACGCGCCGGCGCAACAGGTCGATCAGTTCCGACCCGTTGCCCGGCCCGGTCGGATCCGCCAGCAGCGCGGTGATGCGGGCGATCTCGTCGTCGCCGCGGTTGGGCACCCACCCGATGCGCACCCCGATGCCGTGGCTGGTGCGGCTCCCCGACAGGCTCGCGTTCATCGCGTCGACGAGTTCACCGGCGCGTTCGATGCGGCGCCGCAACTCGTCGGCGACCCCGCCGAGCACGAACCCGGTGAACACGTCCCGTTCCCGCTGGGTGAGCGCGCGCCTGCCTTCGTCGACCCGCGCGGTCACGTGCTCGAGGACTTCGGTCGGGGTGCCGTCGGCCCCCGCCCCCGAGATCCGGACCACGTGCACGCCGTCGTCGACCGTGTGCTCGACGTCGAGCTGCCCGGACACCGCCCGCGCGAGCTGCTGCAGCGCCGCGAGGACCCGGTTCTGACCGGCCGCCTTGACGGCGGGCAGTGCCGCGCGCACCGCGTCGGCGACCGCACGCACCGTGTCCGGATCGTCGGTGTGGGCCAGCGGGTCGACCTGCACGTCCGTGGCGGCGGCGATCGACGGCAGCTGCAACCGCGCGGACAGCGTGGCGGCCGCGGCCGCGAGTTCCTCCCGGTCGCGGACCAGACGCTCACGGATCGCCGAACAGCGTTCGCGCACCTGCGCGACGTCCTTGCCGAGCTGTTCCCGGTGCGCCTGCGTGCGGCGGCACTGTTCCTCGGTGCGGGCCTGCTCGGTGACGGAGCTGGACAGTTCGGCCTCGAGCTCCGCGACGCTCATCGCGACGGCTTCGTGCTGCGCCGCCACCACGGCGGCCTTGCCGTGCCACTCGTGCCAGCGGGCCTCGGCGACCGCCTCGGCCTCGACGCGCCGCGCGCCGCTGTCGGCGAACCGGTGGACGGCGCGGCTGTGCCGGTCGCGGCTCGCGCGCACGTCGTCGAGGCCGCGGGCGAGGTCGACGCATGCGCGCCCGGCGTCGGCGCACGCCTCGACGACCGCTTCGAGGGCCGCGACGTCGGACGGCATCTCGAAGTGCGCGCACGTGGCGCGGTGGGTGTCGAGGTCGGCGGACCAGCGGGCCCGTAGCTCGGCGGCCCGGTCGCGCGCCGCGACCGCCGCCTCCGCGCTGCGCCTCGCGCGCGCCTCGTGCTCGCGGGTCCGGATGCGGGCCTCGCGCAGCGCGATCGACCGCGGTGCCGTCGGCAGGTGGGTGTCGAGGTCGCGCCGGTCCTGTTCGAGAGCGCGGCGGCGCTCGGCGCGCTGCGCGGCGGCGACCTCGACGGCGGCGAGCTCCGCGGCGATCTCGTCGAGACGCTCGGCGTGGCGGCCGGGTGCGTCGGGGTCGCCGGGGTGGTGGCCGCCGATGAACCGGGCTTCGTCGGCGGTGTGCCGTCCGCGCAGCACCCCGTTGTGCCAGCGCCCGTCGCGGGACACCGACGCGATCGCGCCGGCGTCCTCGAAGCCGATCGCGGCGAGCACCGTCGCGATCGCCGTCTCCGGCACCGGGGCGGTGGGGGAGGGGACGAGCACCGTCGACAGCGGATTCCGCGGCGGTTCGTTGCGGGGCGAGACGAGGACCTGGCCGGACTGGGCGCGCAGGCGGCCGTCGCCGTCGACGGTGGCGGTGAGGAGACCGGCGGCGAGCAGTGCCGCTTCCACCCCGGCCCGGTCGTCCACGCCGAGACTGTCGGCGAATTCGACTGCGCGCCACAGGGGTACACCGTCGTTCTCGCGTCGCCACGGGGCGTCCCCGGGTGCCTGCTGCCGGTCCGCTTCGAGGGTCTTGCGTTCCTCGAGCAGCGCCGTGCGGATGGCATCGGCGTCGTGGTCGGCGAGTTCGAGTGCGGCGAGTTCGGCGGCGATGCCGTCGCGTGCGGCGCGGGCGGCGGTATCGGGGAGCCGGTCGAGTTCGGTCAGCGCCGCGTCGGCGTCCGCGCCGCCGGTGCCGGTGAGCGCCTCGAGATCCGTGGCGAGCACCTGCAGGAGTTCGGGCCCGTCCTGTTCGACCGTGGGCAGCAACCGCACGGTGCGGGGATCGGTGATCCAGGCCCGCCAGCGCCGGTTGAGGTCGATGGCGGCGTCGTCCCGGACCCGGGTCGACTCGGCGAGCTCGGCGCGGTCGCGTTCGGCCTCCCCGGCGGTCCGTTCGGCGTCCGCCTCGGCGGCGTGGACGGTGCGTTCGGCGGCCTCCAGGCGGCGGGCCTCCTCGAGCCGCCGCCCGGCACGGTCGCTGCGGCGCTGCGCGGCGATCGCCGCGTCGTGCGCGGCGTCGCGCGCCGATTCGAGGTCGTCGGGCCGCAACTGCAGGTCCGCGACGGCCGGACGCACCTGCGCGGCCGGCACGGTGTCGCGGTCGGTGCGGACCGGTTCCATGCGCGGCGGGGCGGTGTCGACGTGCAGCAGCAGTTCGGTGGGGAGGGCGGTGTGCGGCATCGACGCCGCGCCCAGGCGTGCCTTCGCCTCGGCGAGCAGCTCGGCCGAGCAGGACACCGCGGCGGTGAGCTCGTCGACGTGCTCGGCCGCGACGTCGGCGTCGACCTGTTCGTGGTGCCTGGCCCGGGCCGCACTGTCGAGTGCCTGTTCCGCGGCGTCGGCGAGGGCGGCGACGGTGGCGCGGCGCTGCGCGAGATCGTCCGCGTCCCGGAACAGCGGGCGCGACTCGAGGCCCCGGACGGCGCGTTCGAGTTCGTCGAGCTGGTCGCGACGTTCCCGCAGGCGGGTGTCGGCGGCGGCGGACTGGGCTTCCATATCGGCGGCGTCGGCGTCGGCCTCGGCGAGTTCCGCCGTCGTCGTCGCCACCCGGTCGGCGGCGTGTGCCGCGGCGTCGGCGGCCTCGCGCAGCACGTGCGTCGCGTAGCGGCGGTACACCTCGTGGAACTGTTCGAGATGTTCCCGTGTCTCTTCGAGATGTTCCTGGGCGGTGCGGGTTTCGGTGAGCCCGTCGAGACGGTCGCCGGCGGTGGTGAGCAGGTTCTCGCTCAGCGGCGGCAGCGCGTCGGACAGGATCTGCGGCAGTCGCCCCTCGTCGATGCGGTTGCCCACGTCGGGGGAGCGCAGCGTGTGCAGCAGCTGCAGCAGGCCGGTGTACCGGTCGCGTCCGGATTCGCCGCGCAGACCGAAGACTTCGGCGCGGACGGTGTCGCGGTGCTCCTCGGGGCTGCGGGTGACGCGGTCGGCGCCGACGGCGGCGATCAGGTCGTCGCGCGAGAGCGGCATCCGATGCTCGTCCACCAACGTCAGATCGTGGCCGACACGCAGGCCTGTGGTGAACAGGTGCACCTCGCTGCGATGCGCGGCCGCGCTGTAGCGGATGTGCGCGCCGATCGTGAAATATTCGTCGGGGCAGGCGAGTTCGATCCACAGATAGCCGACGCGGTTGTCCTGGTCGCCGGCGCCGGTGCGCATGAGTTCGTCGAGGTTCACCTTCCCGGCACCGGTCGCGTCCATGCGTTTGCGGTCGCCGTCGAGCAGATACGGCAACAGCATCTCGAGCGCGCGGGACTTGCCGGAACCGTTGGTGCCGCGCAGGATCAGCCGACCGCCCGAGAGCGTGAACTCGGTGTCCAGGTAGTGCCAGACGTTGACGATGCCGGCGCGCGAGAGCCGCCACCGCCGGGGATGGTGGGCCGGAGCGATCGAGGCGGAGGGTCGGGTCATGGCGCGGGTCTTTCGGTGTCCGTGTGTGTTTCGGTATCAGGTCGTTCGGCGGCGGTGGGGCGGTAGCGGGCGGCCGGGGCGTGCAGCACGAGTCCGCCGCCGTCCGGATGGGCCAGGTGCAGGTCGGACAGCAGATCCGTGATCTCGCGCCGCAGGGTGTCCGGGTCGCGCACGTACCGGGCCCGCCAGTCCCGCGCGTGGGTGGACACCAGGCTCGCGATCGCGGCGTCGACCGCGGCCGCGGAGATCACCAGATCCGCGCCCGGGGTCGGTTCGTGCTCCTCGATCAGCGACGAGATGAGAAGCAGTGCGGCCTGTTTCAGGGTTCCCGGCCCGGGGAACGACAGATCGGTGAGGGTGCCGTCCGCGTCGTACGCGAGGGCACCTTCG
Organism: Rhodococcus sp. CX; assembly: GCF_015865005.1. Classification (NCBI taxonomy): domain Bacteria; kingdom Bacillati; phylum Actinomycetota; class Actinomycetes; order Mycobacteriales; family Nocardiaceae; genus Rhodococcus; species Rhodococcus sp. CX. The sequence goes on along the minus strand of NZ_JADZGH010000123.1, from coordinate 14,062 downwards.
GTGCGGACCTCGAGGGTGAGCCCGAAATCCTCGTCGAGCCGGTGCGCCAGTTCGACCCGGTCACGGTGCAGTTCGTCGAGCTCGTCCGGGGCGAGGTCGTCGCGTGCGACGACCGGATCCTCGACGAGCCTGCGGTACAACCGCACCCGCGCCGGGACCGGCGGACCGCCGGCGTCCGGCGCCGGTGCGAGCACGTGGGCCAGCAGCGGGCGGTGCACGTCCAGCACCCCGTCCTCGCCGTCCCCGGCAGCCCACCGGTCGACGATCCCGGCGTCGTCGGTCAGCACACCCCAGTCCTGCAACGCCCGCAGCGCCGCCACCAGTTGCCGCCGGTCCGCGACCGGATCGGACCCGGCGATACCGAGCGCGGTGGCGTCCGCGTGGACCTGCTCGGCCAGTGCGGAGACGAGCACGTGATCGCCGATGCCCGGAGCGAGAAGGGCCGCGCACACCAGCGCCAGGTGGGCGTAGGTCGCGGCGCCGAACGGTTCGCCGCCGTCGCGCAGCAGCGGCCGCGGCGGTGTGCCCGGGGCCGGGGCGGCCTTGACCAGGCGCGCGAACGTCGGTTCCACGACGAGGGTGTAGCCGAGGCGGCTCGCGAACATCGTGCGCAACGCGGTCGCGTGCCGCCGGACCAGCGCCAGGGCGTCCGGGTCGCGGCCCGCGGTGAGAATCGGCTGCTGCAGCAGGGTGCGCGCCGCGTCGCGGCGTCCCGTCGCGTCCTGCGCGGCGGTACCGGTGCCGGTCGTCACAGGGCACTCACCTGCCACGAATCCACGGCGGTCGCGCGCAGCAGCACAGCGTGCACCGTCAGATCACCGTCCGGGCCGTGCACCACGGTGTCCGGTCCCGGCGCGGCGTGCAGGCACAACCCGAGGTCGCTGTCCTGCACCCGCACCGCGGTGTCCAGGGTGCGGTGCTGCGCGAGCAGCGCCGCGAGACGATCGAGCAGCAGTTCGCGTGCCGCGGCGGACACGGTCGCGCCGTGCAGGTCGCCGGCGGCGACCAGTTCGGCCGCGGCGGCACGGCGCGCCTCGGTGTCGGCGTGGGCGAGGGCCGCGATCCGCCTGCGGTCCGGCGTCGGGTCCGGCACGCGGGCGCTGTGGCCGCGGGGAGACCGGTCCCCGCGTTCCCGCAGCGACACCGGCACCGGTACCGGATCGGCGTCCCACCACGAGGTGCCCGGCCCGATCCGCGGGTCCGGCTCGTCGGGGCCGAGCAGCAGGTGCCGGCTCGGGTAGGCGGCGAAGTTCGCGGCGAACAACCGGTGCGCCTGCGCATCCGAGGATTCCGCGAACCGTCCGGCCAGCGTCAGCAGATCGGCACGCCGTGAGCCGCCCGCGCCGGTGGGCGCGAGCCGTCGTCGGGTGTGACCGAGCAACCGGCCCAGCGCCTGCCCGGCCGCCTCCCGCAACTGCTTCGGCCCGGCATCCGCGGCGTACCAGGCGGCGAGCTCCTCCCAGTCGCCGCGGGTGCGGCCCGCGGGCCGCGCGACCGGGATACCGTCCGGAACGGGCGGGCCGGGAAGTGCCGCGAGCAGCGGATCGAGCCGGGGGATCAGCGCGTCCAGACGCGCCGCGATGACCGGGGTGTGCCGGGCGACGTCGCCGTCGAGCAGATCGACGTATTCGAGCAGCAACGTCTTGAGCCGGCCGAACTCGTCCCCGGACAGATCGAACCGGGCCAGCACGTCCGCGAGATACGCGTAGAAGTCGGCGATGCTGTCGGTGAACGTCCGATGGTGCGTGAACACGCTGGTGACGAGACCGGACACCGCCTCCGGGTCGGTGCGGGCCGTCCCCGGCGCGTCCGCGAGGCCGGCGAGATCCTCGGCGATCAGACCGAGCACCTCGCGGGCCACCTCGCGGGCACCGTCGCGCGCGGTCAGGACGGCGGTCGCCTCGCGATGCACCCGGCCGCCGAAGACGGACACCCGGAACCGATCCCGATCGGTGTCCGTGTCGACCCCCGCCGGCCGGGTCGCCGTCAGGTTGCCCCACTCGACGAGGCGGCGGCAGCGTTGCTCGACGACCTGCGCGGTCAACGGCCTACCCGGGATGCGGTCGGCGATCTCGGCGGCGGACAGATCGGAGGCGAGCGTGTCGCAGAGACACGCGACGATCGCGAGATAGTCGTCGGCGTCGTCGTCGGCGAGGTGGCGGAACAGATCGCGGCGGCGGTTTTCGCCCATGCCGTGCCTACCTCCCCACCCACGTTCGACGTACGGACAGGCTAACGGGGGACCGAAGACTTGGACCACCCGGTGCGGAAAACCATTGCCGGGGGTCGCGGCCCCGGAGATAGTGCGAACCGGCCGGTGCGACGACGCGCCGGAACGCGCACATCCAGGAGCACCGAGCGATGACACCTAGATCCGGGTCCCAGGCAGTCGAACGCGCGATCGCCGTGCTGGCGTGTTTCGACGGCGGCGACACCGAACTCGGACTCGGTTCGCTGGCCGTGCGCACCGGGC
>NZ_JADZGH010000123.1:11498-11579 GCF_015865005.1 Rhodococcus sp. CX | reverse complement strand
TTCTCGGCCCGGCCCCCGTCCGGTGGCTGCGACGGACAGATCCCGCCCGCCGGCGAGGGTATCGACGACAGCGTGATGGGC
>NZ_JADZGH010000123.1:11255-11488 GCF_015865005.1 Rhodococcus sp. CX | reverse complement strand
TGCCGGTGAGCACGACGCACCGGATCGTGCAGGCCCTCGTGCGCGGGCGGATGCTCGAACGTGTCCCCGGAGGGGACGGCTACCGGGTGGGTCCGGGTCTGTTCTCGCTGGCAGTGCCGCCGCTGATGCGGCTCGGCGTCGAGCACTGGGCGCCGGATCTGTACGCGCTGGCCGCGGACATCGACCTCGCCGCGAGCCTGGGGGTCGCGCGGTCCGGCGAGGTGCTGTCGGTA
>NZ_JADZGH010000123.1:0-11245 GCF_015865005.1 Rhodococcus sp. CX | reverse complement strand
CGCGCGATCCTGGCGTTCGGTCCCGCGCGGCCCCGATCCCCGGCGCTGGCCGCCGAACTCGAACTCGTCCGCCGCCGCGGATACGCCGTCGAGGTCCGGAACGAACGGTCCTCGGTGCTGGCGCTGGCGGTGCCGGTGTTCGGCAGCGACCGGCGGCCGTGGGGTGCGGTCGGTGTCCAGGCGGGACGCCGGCGTCTCACCGACCGTGCCGTCGGTGACGTGGTGTCCGCCATGCAGCGCGCCGCCGCCCGTATCGGCCGCCGGGTGCCTCCGGTCAGTGCCGAAAATTATTCCGGCTGAGTCTTTTTCGCATCGTGAAAAGCGGGTTCCGCCGGTGCTTCCCGGAGGGCACGGTGGTGACAGGCACCGGATTCCGGTCCGAACCACCGATCGATTCCACAGCATCGATTCCACAGTGAGGGAAACCCATGACACTCGCACCCGACACGCCTGCCGCCGCGGCCGGCACGTTCACGGTCACCCCGGTCGCCGGGCACATCGGCGCCGACGTGAGCGGTCTCGACCTGCGAAACCCGCTCGCGGACAACATCGCCGAGCAACTGCGCGCGGCTCTGCACGAATACAAGGTGCTGTTCTTCCACGGCCAGGAGATCGACCACGCGCAGCAGATCGCGTTCTCGCGCAACTTCGGCACCGTGACCCCGTCGCATCCGTACGACGACGAGGCGCCGGAAGGTTTCCCGGAGATCCTCGCCGTGGACAGCCGCAAGTACGAAAAGCGTTTCGGTCGTAAGAAGTACAGCTACGACAACCAGTGGCACACCGACGTCACCGCGGTCGTCAACCCGCCGGCCGTGACGCTGCTGCGCTCCGGGGAGGTCCCGGTGCGCGGGGGTGACACGACCTGGGCGAACCTCGTCGCCGCGTACAACGGCCTGCCCGAATCGCTGCAGCGGCTGGTCGACGGATTGCGCGCCGAACACCGCTTCGGTGGCCGCCGCCCGCAGTGGTCCGCGGACAGCGACTACGCCCGCCGTGTGCAGGAGAACCCGCTGGTGTCCGAACATCCCGTCGTGCGGGTGCATCCGGTGACCGGCGAACGGGCCCTGTTCGTGCAGCCCGGCTTCACCGCCCGGATCGTCGGCCTGTCCCCGTCGCAGAGCGACCGCCTGCTCGATCTGCTGTTCGAGGAGGTCACCAACCCCGCCTACACGGTGCGTTTCCGCTGGCGGCCGGGTTCGCTCGCGGTGTGGGACAACCGCGCCACCGCCCACCTGGCACCGACCGACCTCGACCATCTCGACGTCACCCGGGTGCTGTACCGCACCACCATCGAAGGCGACGTCCCGGTCGGCCCGGACGGCCGCGAGTCGGTCGCCCTCGCCGGTGACGCCTTCCGCGGACAGGAGTAGGACCATGACTGCCATCGCAGAACGCGCCACCGAGCCGACGGTCGCGCCGATCGCCGGATACCTCGGTGCGGAGGTCACCGGGGTGGACCTGAGCGGCGAACTCGACGCCGCGACCGTCGCGCAGCTGCGCGAGGCGCTGCTCGACCACAAGGTGCTGTTCTTCCGGAACCAGCCGCTCGACCACGCCCAGCAGATCCGGTTCACGCAGTACTTCGGCCGGGTCACCCCCGCGCACCCGTACAACTACGATCCCGACTCGCAGTTCCCGGAGATCCTCGAGGTCGACAGCCGCAAGTACGCAGCGCGGGCCGGGACGAAGAAGTACTCGTACGCGAACTTCTGGCATTCGGACATCTCGGCGCTGGTGAACCCGCCGGCGATCACGTTCCTGCGGTCCGAGCTGGTACCGGACGTCGGCGGCGACACCACCTGGACCGACCTGGGCGCGGCATACGCCAACCTGCCCGAGTCGCTCAAGGCGTTCCTCGACGGTCTGCGCGCCGAGCACCGCTTCGGCGGCCGGGTACCGCGGTGGGCGGCCGGCAGCGAGTCGGAACAGCACGTCGTCACCGAGCCGTACGTGACCGAACACCCGGTCGTGCGGGTGCATCCGGAAACCGGGCAGCGGGGGCTGTTCGTCACGCCCGGGTTCACCAGCCGCATCCTCGGGGTGTCGCCGCGCCAGAGCGACCGGCTGCTCGATCTGCTGTTCGAGGAGATCACCAACCCGGCCTACACCGTGCGGGTGCGGTGGGAGAACGACAGCATCGGCGTGTGGGACAACCGGATCACCGCGCACCAGGCGCCCACCGACCTCGACCACCTCGACGTGGTGCGGGTGCTGCACCGCACCACCGTCGAAGGTGACGTGCCTGTGGGCCCGGACGGGCAGCGGTCCGTCTCCGTGATCGGCGAGCCCTTCCACGGGCGCGACTGACGAGGAGACTACGGATGCCGTCGATGCTGCGAAGAAGGGTTTCGGTGGGCGCGGCCCTCGCCGCGCTGCTCGCACTCGTGTCGACGGCATGCGCCGGCCCGGCCGGGGACACCGAGCAGGTGGACCCGGCCGGGAAGACGGTGCTGCGGTACGAGGGCACGGCCAGTGCGGTGACCTTCCCGGAACTCGCCGAGGACCTCGGCTACTTCGACACGGTGACGTTGGAGTGGTTGGGCGACAACACGAGTGGGCCTTCGAGTATTCAGAACACCGCGACCGGCGAAACGGATTTCGGTTCGGCGTTCTACGGTGCGATCGCCAAGCTGGTCGACGCGGGAGCACCGCTGACCACGGTGATCGCGAACTACGGTTCCGACGGTGACACAGAGGAGGACAGCTTCAACGGGTACTACGTGCTCGACGGCAGTCCGCTGCGGTCGGCGCGGGACCTGATCGGCCGGAAGCTCGGGATCAATACCCTCGGCGCGTACCACGAATACGTGATCAAGGAGTGGCTGTTCCGGGCGGGACTGACCGACGAGGAGATCGCACAGGTCGAACTCGTCGTGGTGCCGCCGCTGAACACCGAACAGTCGTTGCGGCAGGGGCAGATCGACGTCGGCAATCTCGGCGGGGTAGTCAAGGATGCGGCGCTCGCGCGCGGCGGACTGCGCCCGCTGTTCACCGACGTGGATCTGACCGGGCCGCTCGGGATCGGCGGGTTCGTCTTCCGGGACGATTTCGTCGCCGAGCATCCCGACGCGGTCGCCGACTTCGTGCAGGGCACCGCGCGTGCGTTGCGGTGGGCGCAGGTCACGCCGCGGCAGGAGGTGATCGACCGGTTCGTGGCGATCATCGAAGCCCGCGGACGCAGCGAGTCCACCGATTTCGTGCGGCAGTGGAAGAGCACCGGGGTGCCGACACCGGGCGGGGTGATCGCCGCCGAGGAGTTCGCGATCTGGATCGACCAGAGCGTGCGGCTGGGCAGTCTGCAGCCCGGCGCCGTCGAGCCGGAGGAGTTGTTCACCAACGAGTTCAACCCCTATGCGAACGGCACCTACCCGCCGGACAGCGGCCCGGACGGGCAGCCGGTCGGAGCTGCCGGCTGAAAAGGAGCTGCCGGCGGGCCGGGGGCGCCGGCAGCGCGTGCCCCGAGGCGATTCGTCGCCTCGGGGCACTCCCGTGTTCGTGGAATGTTCCAATGGCGGAACCGGATCGTTGTCACCGGATCCGGACCCGACCGAGGAGAACCGCGTGAGTGCACCGCAAACCCTGATGTATGCCGAGGACCTGGTGGTCGGCGACCGGATCGAATTGGGGACCCACACGGTCGGCGAGGACGAACTGGTCGATTTCGCCCGGTCGTGGGATCCGCAGTGGTTCCACACCGACCGCGACGCCGCGGCATCGGGGCCGTTCGGAAGCCTGATCGCCAGCGGAATCCACACCCTCGCGGTCGCGCAGCGGCTCACCGTCGAAGCCGCCTACGGACGGTGGGCGGTGATCGCCGGCAGGCAGCTGAGGCAGGTCCGGTTCCTGAGCCCGGTGCTGCCGGGATCCACGCTGACCGGGACCTATGTGATCGACGACGTGACGCTCGACGACCGCGGTCGCGGGCTGGTCACCGCCACCGTCACGCTCGTCGACGACGCGGGAAGGGCGGTGCTCGACGGGGTGGTCGAGTCGTATGTGCGTCGTCGGCGCTAGTCCCGATTCGTGTTCCGGGCCACTCGAGGCTTAAGGTTGCTGTGTGCAACAGAACGATTCTGTGCCCGGACCGGCCGACGCCGAATCCGACGCCTCGCTGCACCCGGCCGTCGTGGCCGAGGTGTACGACGAGTTCGTCCACCTCGTCCGGTACCTGATCGCGGGGGAACGCGCGCACAGCGGCGCGCTGACTTTTACGCAACACTCCCTGCTCGGGTACATCGCCCGAAACCCCGGATGCCGCGCGACCGACGTCTCGGACGCCTTCGGTGTCAACCGCTCCACCGTGTCCCGCCAGCTGCGCACCTGCGTCGACGCCGGCTGGGTCGCGGCGGAACCGGGACCGACCCGGCTCGGGCATCCGCTGAACCTGACCGACCGCGGCCGGACGGTCCTCGAGGACACGGTCGCGCGCCGACACGACGATGTGCGTGCGGGGCTTGCCGGTTGGAACCAGGATGAACTCGACCGGTTCGTCCACCTGCTGCGCCGATTCCGTCACGGTGTGGACACCGCCCCCGCCGCGACGACCGACCCGAACGATGGAGATGCCCGTGCGTGAGTACTCGACCCCCGCCCAGTTCACCGTCGGCGACGACGAGTCCGTCGTCCACACGGTCTTCGTGCACGCGGAGAAGACCCCGCACCGGGTGATGTTCTCGCGCCCCGAAGCGCAGGGCGAATGGGTCGCCGTGACCGCGAGCCAGTTCGCCGAGCAGGTCACCGGCGTCGCGAAGGGCCTGATCGCCAACGGTGTGCAGCCCGGCGACCGGATCGCCCTCCTGTCGGCCACCCGCTACGAGTGGTCCCTGTTCGACTACGCGATCTGGGCCGCCGGCGCGGTGTCGGTGCCGATCTACGACTCGTCGTCCACCGATCAGATCCGCTGGATCCTGCAGGACTCGGAGGCGGTGCTCGCCGTCGTCGAGACCGCCGGCCACGAGGAGCTGTTCGTCGACATGCCGGACACCCTGCGCCGGATCCTGCAGATCGACGGCGGTGCCGTCGACACCCTGATCGCCGAGGGCGCCGACATCGACGACCTCGAGGTCCGGACCCGCCTCGACGGCATCCGCGCCGACGATCTGGCCTCGCTGGTCTACACCTCCGGCACCACGGGCCGGCCCAAGGGCTGCATCCTCACCCACCGCAACTTCCTGTCCGAGGTCCGTGCGATCCTCACCTCCGCGGTCGGCGCGGTCGCCAAGCCCGGCAACCGCGGCCTGACCTTCCTGCCGCTCGCGCACGTGCTGGCCCGCGCGGTGGCGTTGGCGCTGTTCGAATGCGGCGCGGCACAGTCGCACTGGTCGGACTTCTCGACGGTGTCCGCCCAGTTCGAGCGGTACTCGCCGAACATCATCCTCGGTGTGCCGCGCGTGTTCGAGAAGGTGCGCGACGCCGCCGCCGGCAAGGCGGCCGCGGGCGGCAAGCTCAACGCCTCGATCTTCCGGTTCGCCGAGGAGACCGCCATCGCCTACAGCGAGTCCCTCGACCAGGGCGGCCCCTCCCTGGCGCTCAAGGCCAAGCACGCGATGGCCGACAAGCTCGTCTACTCGAAGCTGCGGGCGGCGATGGGCAACGACTGCTGGTACGCGATCTCCGGTGGCGGCGCGCTCAGCCCGAAGCTCGGACACTTCTTCCGCGGCGTCGGCGTGCCGATCTACGAGGGCTACGGCCTGACCGAGTCCACCGCCGCGCACAGCGTCAACATGCCCGGCGCACAGAAGATCGGTTCGGTCGGTCAGCCCTTGGGCGGCAACAGCACCCGCATCGCCGAGGACGGCGAGATCGAGCTGCGCGGCGGCGTGATCTTTCAGGGCTACTGGCGCAACGAGAAGGCCACCGAGGAGGTCTTCCGCGACGGCTGGTTCCGCACCGGCGACCTCGGCGAGATCGACGACGACGGTTACGTGTACATCACCGGCCGCAAGAAGGACCTCATCGTCACCGCCGGCGGAAAGAACGTCTCGCCCGGCCCGCTCGAGGACCGGATGCGTTCGCACACACTGGTTTCGCAGGCCGTGGTGATCGGTGACGGTCGCGCGTTCATCACCGCGCTGCTCACCGTCGATCCCGACGTGTTCGCCAACTGGAAGGCCGAAAACGGCAAGCCCGCCACCGCGACGATCGCCCAGCTGCGGCACGACCCGGCGCTGCGCGACGCGATGCAGACCATCGTCGACGACGCCAACTCGACCGTCTCGCACGCCGAGGCGATCAAGAAGTTCGTGATCCTCGATCGCGACCTGACCGAGGCGACGGGCGAGCTGACCCCGACGCTGAAGATCAAGCGCAACATCGTCACCGAACGCTTCGCCGAGGACATCGAGAGCATGTACGGCCACTGATCGCCGGCGTCGACAGATCCGATGCGGACCCACCCGAACACGGGTGGGTCCGCATCGTCGTCCTGGGTGGATCCGGAAGTCAGCCGCGGACGGCGGCGGCGAGCGCGGCGAACCGGTCGCTACCGGCGAGGTCGTCGAGCAGCACCGCGCGGCCACGACCGTCGGCGAGCGGGATCCGCCAGTTCGGGTATTCGTCGGTGGTGCCGGGCTGGTTCTGGCTGCGTCGTTCACCGACCGCGTCGACGAGTGAAACCGCCAGCAGCGCAGAGGGACTCGCTGCGATCAGCCGGTGCAGCGCCTCGACGGTCTGCGGGTCGGCGACGTCCTGCTCGGTGTCGTCGGGGTCGGCCGGCGGGAGCAGACCCCGGTCGCGGGCGAGCTGCAGCACCGCATCCCGTTCCTGCTCGGCTTCGGCGAGTTCGGCGTCGAGATCGCGTTCGAGCAGGCCGAGTTCCGAGCGCAACCGCACGTGGTCGCCGGCGAGATAACCCGCCGTGGGCGGCAGATCGTGTGTGGTCACCGACGTCAGGCACAGCTGCCGGTAGCTCTCCGGTGGCCGCGGATCGTGCCCGTCCTTCTCGAACCACAGGATCGACGTGCCCGCGACACCGCGACCGGCCAGGTACTGCTGCACCCAGCCCTCGAACACCCCCAGGTCCTCGCCGATCACCACGGCCCCGGCGCGCTGTGCCTCCAGCACCAGGATGCCGACGAGCGCCTCGTGGTCGTACCGGACGTAGGTGCCTTCGTCGGGGGTGCAGCCGTCGGGCACCCACCAGGTGCGGAACAACCCGAGGATGTGGTCGACGCGGAGCCCCCCGGCGTGCCGCAACGCCGCCCGCAGCACGTCCCGGAACGGCCGGTATCCGAGTTCGGCGAGCCGGTCCGGCCGCCACGGCGGCTGGTTCCAGTCCTGACCGCGCTTGTTGAAATCGTCGGGGGGAGCGCCCACCGTCACGCCGGTGGCCAGCGCATCCCCGAGTGTCCACGCGTCGGCACCGTTGCGGCGCACCCCCACCGCCAGGTCGTGCACGATGCCGAGATCCATGCCCGCGGTCCGTGCGGCCTCCTGAGCCGTCGCGAGCTGCTCGTCGCACACCCACTGCAGCCAGCAGTGGAAATCGATGCGGTCGGCCAGTTTCGCGCGCAGCCGCTCGGTGTCCGGGTGATCCGGGGACGGTGCCCGCTTCGCCCACCGTTCGGGGCGATCGCCGAACTTCTCGGCGAGCGCGCACCACAACGCGAAATCCGCGAGCGCCCGGCCACCCTCGGCGCGGAACGTCTCGAACGCCACCTGCCGGGACGCCGAACGCGGCACCCGGTACACGTGTTCGAGCACATCGAGTTTCGCGCGCAAGGTCGCGTCGCGGTCGAGCCGCTTACCCTTGCGGTTCGCGCGCGCGAACTTCGCCGCGTACGCGTCGAGCCGCTTGCGGTGCTTGGTGGGCAGATAGGCCGTCTCGGGGATGTTCTCGACGCGCACATACAGCGGATCGGCGAAGCGCCGCGACGAGGGCAGATAGGGCGACGGCTCGACCGGGGGCCGGGGATCCCCGGCGTGCACCGGGTTGACCAGCAGGAAGTCTCCGTCGTACGCCGCGCCGGTCACCGCGGCCAGATCCGCGAGATCCGCGAAGTCGCCCAGCCCCCACGACCGGCTCGACCGCACCGAATACACCTGGGCCGCAACACCCCACCGTCGCTTCTGCAGCAGCCGGTCCGCGGCCGCGAGCCGGGCGGGTGTCACCACGAGCGTCACGGCCGCCTCGACGTCGTTGCTGCGCGCGCGCAGCGTGTGCCAGCCCGGCGGCAGATCCGGCACCGCGAACGTCGCCCGGCCCACGAGCCGGTCGTCCACAGTGCGCGGCTCGACCCACACGTCGAGCTGCTCGGCCTCGCGTTCGGTGCCATCCTCGGCGACCACCCACACCTCGACGGGATCGCCGTGCGGCACATGCACCGGAAAGGTGCGATGCTCACCCTCGACGACGACCAGCGACGGGGGCAGCATCCGCCGCCACACCCGGTTCGGGACGTCCTCGAGGGACGCGGCGATCTCCTCGTCCGAGCCGGCCGGGATGTCGAGCGCCCCGAGCACCGCCTGCAGCGTGTGGTCGCAGACGTAGTGTTCCTGCCCGTCCCAGCCCCGGTACGAGCAGGAGACGCCGGAACGTTCGGCCAGTTCGCGGAGCTTCACCGTCGCCGTCACGGGATGCGATCATGCCAGGAAAAGGTCCGTCCGTCAGTGCGGAAGGAGCGAATCGTGCCCGACATCGAGATCGTCCCGGGAGACATCACCCGGATCGCGGCGGATGCGATCGTCAACGCGGCGAACTCGTCGCTGCTCGGCGGGGGTGGGGTGGACGGCGCGATTCACCGCGTCGGTGGCCCCGACATCCTCGAGGCCTGCCGGGAACTGCGCGCCACCAGGCTGCCGGACGGGCTGCCCGCGGGCGAAGCCGTCGCCACGACCGCGGGTCGGCTGCCCGCCCGGTGGGTCATCCACACCGTCGGACCGGTGTACTCCGCCCGCGAGGACAGATCTGCGATCCTGCGCTCGGCGTACACGCGCAGCCTCCTCGTCGCCGACGGTCTCGGCGCCCGCATCGTGACGTTCCCGCTCATCTCTGCGGGCGTGTACGGGTGGCCGGTGGACGACGCCGCCCGGCAGGCGGTCGCCGCGATCCGCGCGTCGGTAGCCGCCGTGGAGCGGGCCGTGATGGTCGCGTTCGACGCGGCTGCGGAAGACGCGCTGCGGCGTGCGGTGGCGGGGGAGGAGCGCGATGGATGAGGCCTTCCGGCTTCCATACCGCCCAGGCCGACCCGTGGCCTAGTCGAACAGGGTGGGCTCGTCCGGATCGTCGAACAGGGCGGGCTGTTCCGGCGCGGCCGCCTGGGCCGGCTTGTCCGACACCGCCGGGCGAGCAGGCTTACCCGGCTTCGCCGCCGGCGCGCGCGGCGACTCGTCCGCCGGCCTGTCGAGGAACTCCAGTGCCGCGGTGAGGGATCGGCCCGTCAGCTCCCATTCGAGCGCGCGGGCGTCGGCCGCCTCCATGCCGTCGTCGTCGCCGGCCGCGGCGCGCTCGAGCGCTTCGCACTCCCAGCCGACCTGCTGCTCGACCGTCATCGCGAGGAAACGCTGGAGCTCGGACGGTTCGTTGTCGCCGATCGCCGCGACCGTCTTGACCTGGATCTCCACCTCCCCGTGCAGGTGGAAGTCGCGCAGCGCCAGCAGCGCGAGCGGCAGATCGCCCTCCGACTCGGGAGTCCACGGCGGGTCCTCGTCGTCGTCCGGCGCGCAGACGTGGTCCGGCTCGCGCAGCAGCTCGCCGCCGAGATGGGTGGCGAACTCCACCTCCAGCGTCTCGAGGAACTCGGCCATCCGGTCGAGCCCGGACAGCAGGTGGGCGGGCACGAACGGCGAACTCGGCAGGTGCAGCGCCACCGCGACCCGATCCTCGACCAACACGAACTTCAGGTGCGGCCAGCGGCGGTTGAGATCGGCGACGACCTCCGCGGCGCGGGTACGGCCGGTGATGGTGTGCACAATCGGCGCGAACAGGTCCACCGTCCCCGAACCCTGTCCGATGCCGACGAACAGCAGCACCCCGGCAACGCGCAGCACGATGTCGCCGTCGTCGTCCCACGGCGGCGCCGACCCGATCCGCCGCTGCACGGTCGCCTCGACGAGCTCGCGCAGATGCTCCTCACCGGTCGGCTCGACGGCCACCGGCAGCGCAGGGACAGCGGGTGCCTCGCGGACCGTCGGGAGCGGCTCGAAGGCCGGAGTACGGCCGGGGCCGAACGTCTCGATACGCAGGAACAACGGATGGGGCACACCCCAGATCTCGCGCAGCGCCCGCACCGACACCGCCGCCAGCTCGTCGGACCAACCGGTGGGCCGGTCCATCCAGTAGGCGGGCGAGCCGCCGTCCTCCGGCTCGTCCGGGCCCCGGGTGGGTTCCTGCAGACCCAGCTCGGTCAGCAGCGCCCGATCGGCGGTGCTCAGGCGGCGATCGTCGTCGAGGTGCGCATCCGACGGCACCTCGACACGCACCTGCCCACCGTCCCACGCGTAGAACTGCACACACGGCCCGGCAGGCCCGGCGGACTCCTCGGCCAGCGGTTCGAGCACCAGGCCGTCGCCGTCGCGCATCGCCGCCACGTGGTCGGCCAGGCGCTCCCGGAATTCCTTCCACGCCCGTTCGACGTCGCGATCGAACCGGGTGCCGGCCTTCTCCCATGGCGTACCCGGCATGATCGACCTCTCTTCCGTGACCCGAACGATGTGCCGGAAAGACTAGCGGGGGACTCCGACAATCGACGCTGTCGCAGAGTGTGAGTTGCGATCGCGCTGATCGGAACGGTTCCGTCGCATCCGTGCGGCGCGTCATCATCGCCGCATGATCGGATCCGCCGTGTTCGGCCGTGCCCTCGCCGCCCTCCGGAAACTCGTGGACGCCACGGGCGTGTCCGAGTGTGCCGGTGACGCCGTGGCGACGGTGGCGATCAGGTTCACGCTCTGAGGCAGTTGCCCGCCGGCAGGCAGAGGCGCGGGTCCGTCGTGCCGCCCGGACGCAGACGCCCCCGCCACCGGAAGAGGTGGCGGGGGCGTCCGAATTCCCGTTGCGATTACGGGATGGTGAGCACCTGGCCCGGGTGGATCAGATCCGGGTTCGCGATGCCGTTCGCATCGGCGATGCGCTGGTACTGGTTGCCGTCACCGTAGACGCGCTCGGCGATCGCCCACAGGCTGTCGCCGGGGGCGACGGTGTGGGTGCGCGGCGCCGGCGGGGCCGGGGGCGCGGGTGCGGGCTCGGGAGCGGGAGCGGGCTCGGCGGGAGCAGCGGGAGCCTCGGCCTGCGCGATCGCGGTGTCGG
>NZ_JADZGH010000122.1:32176-41776 GCF_015865005.1 Rhodococcus sp. CX | reverse complement strand
ACCCACTCCCCCGGAGGCTCCCGTGAAGCATGACCGGCCCCGTTCCGTCGCCGTGATCGGCAGTGGCGTCGCGGGCCTCACCGCGGCCCACGTCCTCGCCCGCCGCGACCGCGTCACCCTGTTCGAAGCCGACGCGCGTCTCGGCGGCCACGCCCACACCCACGACGTCGACCTCGGGAACGGGGTGCGGGTGCCCGTGGACACCGGGTTCATCGTGCACAACGACCGCACCTATCCGACGTTGCTGCGACTGTTCGACGAACTGGGCGTCGCCACGCAGGACACCGACATGTCGATGTCCATCCGGTCCGACGCGACCGGACTCGAATACGCGGGCGCAAAGGGTCTGCCCGGTCTGTTCCCCGGCCTGCGCTCGCTGACCCGCCCCCGCTACCTGCACATGCTCGGCGAGGTCGTCCGGTTCCATCGCCTCGCCCGTGCCCTGCTCGCCGAGAGCGGTGACCCCGGAGACGTCACGCTCGCGGAATTCCTCGCCCGGCATCGCTTTTCGCGGTACTTCGAGGAACACTTCATGACGCCGCTGGTCGCGGCGGTCTGGTCGTGCGATCCGGCGCAGGCCACCCGCTATCCGGCACGCTATCTGTTCACCTTTCTCGAACACCACGGCATGCTCACCGTCTTCGGATCACCGACGTGGCGCACCGTGACGGGTGGCTCGGCCCGCTACGTCGAGAAGATCGCCGCCGGGCTCGACGAAGTGCTCGTCCACACCCCCGTGCACCACGTCGAACGCACCGGCGACGGTGTCCGCGTGGTCGCCGGGGACGGGGACGCACGCGCCTTCGACGCCGCGGTCATCGCGACACACCCCCGGCACGCCCTGGCGATGCTCGCCCGTCCCACCACCCTCGAGCAGCAGGTTCTCGGCGCGATGCCGTACTCCGTCAACCACGCCCAGCTGCACACCGACACGTCGCTGCTGCCCCGCGCCGAACGCGCCCGGGCGTCGTGGAACTATCTGATCCCCCGCGACGGCGACGGCAGCGGCTCGGTGGTCGTCACCTACGACATGAGCCGGCTGATGCGGATCTCCACCGTCACCGATCGGCGTTTCCTCGTCACGCTCGGCGGCGCCGACCGCGTCGACCCGGACAAGGTGATCGCCGAGATGACCTACGAACACCCGTTGTACACACCGGAATCGGTGGCAGCGCAGCAGCGTCTTGCGGAACTCGGCAGCGACACACTCGCTTTCGCCGGCGCTTATCACGGTTGGGGATTCCACGAGGACGGCGCGCGTTCCGGCGTCGAGGCGGCACGTCGTCTCGGTGTCGAATGGGACAGCGCCCCCACGAAGTTCCCGCACGCCGAGGCGGAGGTGCTCGCGCCATGACCACCCCGTCGCTCTACCGGACCCGGATCCGGCACACCCGCCACGCCCCGATCCGGCACGGCTTCGAATACCGCAGCTACAGCTGGTTCGTCGACCTCGACGACCTCCCCCGGCTCCCGCTGTGGTTGCGGCCCTTCGCGCGTTTCGACCCCGCCGACCATTTCGACGATCCGCAGCCGCGGGCGACACTGCGCGACGCCCTCGACGCCTACCTCGCGGACCGCGGCATCGACCTGCGCGGCGGGCGGGTGACCGCCCTGCTCAACGCCCGGGTGCTCGGCTACGTGTTCAACCCGCTGAGCCTGTTCTGGTGCCACGACGACACGGGCGCTCTCGTGTGCGTGGTCGCCGAGGTGCACAACACGTACGGCGGCCGCCACTGTTACCTGGTGCGCACCGACGCCACGGGTCGCGCCGAGGTCGACAAGGCGTTCTACGTCTCCCCGTTCAATCCCGTCGACGGCCGCTACCACCTGTCCGTCCCGGAACCGGGGAACGAGCTGAAGGTGGCGGTCATCCTGCACCGGAACGGGTCGATCCCGTTCACCGCGACGATGCGAGGCCGGGCACAACGGGCGACCGCCGCCACCGTCGCGGTCGCACAGCTCACCGATCCTCTTGCGCCGCTGTTGGTCTCGGCCCGTATCCGACGGCAGGGCATCGCCCTGTGGCTGCGCAGACTGCCCCTCGTCCCCCGGCCCACCGGCCACCGTCTCCTGGAGGAAGTCCGATGACCGCACCGGAACTCGACGACACCGCACCCGCCGTGAACGCGCAGCGTTGGCCCGACATCGCCGGCGTCCGCGCCGACCGGCACGCACGGGTGGCCGGTACGGTCGCCGACCGCCTGTTCCGCCGCGCCGCGTCCCGGCTGGATGTGCGCGTGGAATATCCCGACGGCACCGTGGTCGGTGCCGCAGCGCGGGGGCGGATCCTGCCGCGCATGATCATCCGCCGGCCCGAGGCATTCGCCCGGCGCCTCGGGACCGCGGGGCTCATCGGATTCGGCGAGGCCTACATGGCCGGGGACTGGGCGGCACCCGACCCGGTCGCGGTGCTCACCCCCTTCGCGGCCGAGGTCGACCGGTTGATCCCCCGCCCGCTGCAGCGACTGCGCCGCCTGTTCGTCGCCGGCCACCCTGCCGCGGAACGCAACTCGGAGAAGAACACCCGCTCGAACATCTCCCGCCACTACGACCTGTCCAACGACCTGTTCGAATCGTTCCTCGACGAAACCCTGACCTATTCGAGCGCCCTGTTCGACGAATTCCCGGCCCGCTGGGACGACCTCGCACAGGCACAGAGGCGCAAGATCGACCGCCTGCTCGACGCCGCGCGCGTCGGCCCCGGCACACGTCTTCTCGAAGTCGGCACGGGCTGGGGAGAGCTGAGCCTGCGGGCGGCGCAGCGCGGGGCGCAGGTCCGATCGGTGACGCTGTCGAGCGAACAGCAGGAACTCGCGCGCCTCCGCATCGCCGAGGCCGGGCTCGGCGACGCGGTGCAGATCGATCTGCTCGACTACCGCGCGATCGACGGCGAGTACGACGCCATCGTGTCGGTGGAGATGATCGAGGCCGTCGGTTACGACTATTGGCCCACCTACTTCCGCGTCCTCGACCGGCTGCTGCGTCCCGGCGGGCGCGTCGCCCTGCAGGCGATCACCATGCCGCACGAGCGGATGCTGGCGACCCGCGACACCTACACGTGGATCCACAAGTACGTCTTCCCCGGCGGGCTGCTGCCGTCCACCGAGGCGATCGAGACGATCACCCGGGACCACACGTCGCTGCGCACCGTCGACCGTCTCGGCTTCGGTGAGCACTACGCCGAGACGCTGCGGTTGTGGCGCGAACGGTTCACCGCGAAAAGCGACCGGGTCACGGCGCTCGGATTCGACGCGACCTTCCGCCGGATGTGGGATTTTTATCTCGCCTACTCGGAGGCCGGTTTCCGCTCCGGCTACCTCGACGTCCAGCACATCGTTCTCGCGAAGGAGGCCCGGCCGTGAGCGCCTGGAGCAGTTTCCTCACCGTCACGCTGGTCAGCCTTGCCGGGCTCGCGGTCCTGCAAGCGGCCACGTTCGCCGTCGGGCGCCGGATCGGCCGGTACAACGTCGTCGACGTCGCGTGGGGCGCGGGCTTCGTGTACGTCGCCGCGGTCGCGGCGGCGCTCGGCAGCGGCGACCCGGTCCGCCGTGTGCTGCTGCTCGTGCTCGTCGCCCTGTGGGGTGTGCGGCTGACCTGGCACATGCACCGCAAGTCCGCGGGCAAGGGCGAGGACCCGCGGTACACGGCTCTGCTGAACCGGGCCGGCGGCGCCTCCGTCGGCAACGGGGCGAGCGAAGCGACGGGAATCGCGATCGTGGTGCGGAAGATCTTCGTCACCCAGGGAGCCGCGCAGTGGTTCGTCTCCCTGCCGATCCAGGTGTCCGCGGTCGCCGGACCCACCCGCGGTCTCGGCACGGTCGCGCTGGTCGCCGGTGTGGTGCTGTGGGCTGTGGGGTTCGTGTTCGAGGCGGTCGGCGACCGGCAGCTGCGCGCGTTCAAGGCCGACCCCGCCAACCGCGGCCGGATCATGGATCGTGGGCTGTGGGCGTGGACCCGTCATCCGAACTACTTCGGTGACGCCACGGTGTGGTGGGGCCTGTGGCTGATCGCCGCGAGCGTGTGGCCGGGTGTGCTCACCGTCGCCTCGCCCGCGATCATGACGTACTTCCTGGTGTACGCCACCGGTGCGCGGCTACTGGAGCGCTCGATGTCGCAGCGCCCGGGCTACCCCGAGTACCAGCAGCGCACCTCGTACTTCCTTCCGCGGCCCCCGCGCCGCGCGCTCGACGGAGCTGAGAGTCATGTTCGCCCCCGCGCCACCGGTTGACCCCGCACGCTTCCGTCGCCGAAGCGAGTTGAGCTGCCCGATTCGCCCAGCTAGGCTTTCCGGCGATGAGCGGACACGGCCGATGACGGACGTCGGCGGCGGCACCGACACACTCGACGGACTCCTCGCGAAGATCGCGACGGAGGACCGGTCGGCCTTTGCCGAGTTCTACGACCTCACGCGCGCCCGTGCCTACGGCATGGTGCTGCGGGTGCTGCGCGATCCGGGATACAGCGAGGAAACGCTGCAGGAGGTCTACCTGCAGGTGTGGCGCACGGCCTCCGGGTTCGATCCCTCTCAGGGTTCGGCGCTGTCGTGGCTGATCACCCTGGCCCACCGCCGGGCGGTCGACCGGGTCCGTTCCGAACAGTCCGGCGCCGACCGGGAGGCCCGCTACGGGGCCCTGTCCACGGAGGCGGCCTTCGACGCGGTGAGCGAGGAGGTGGTGCGCCGCGACGACACGCAGCAGGTCGCGGACTGCCTCGGCACGCTCACCGATCTGCAGCGACAGTCGGTCGAGCTCGCGTACTACAACGGCCTGACCTACCGGGAGGTGTCGGAACAGTTGTCCGCCTCGCTCCCGACCGTCAAATCGAGAATCAGGGACGGATTGCTCCGTCTGCGGAATTGCCTTGGGGGTGAGCAGCGATGACGAACAGCACCCATGCCGATTTCGGCGGTGACGACCTTCTCGATCTCGCCGCGGTCTACGCCCTCGACGCGGTTTCGGATTCCGAACGCGACGAGATCGACGCGCGCGTCGCCGCCGCCGGCCCCGAGGTGGCCGCCGAATTCGAGCGGGAGGTCCGGGAGGTCCGGGCGGCGATGGCGCAGGTCTCCGCCGTCGGCGCCGTGGAACCACCCGAACGGGTCCGGCAACGTCTGCTCGAAACCATCGACACCACAGGCACTTCCGCGCCGGAGGCGACGTCTCGGCCGATTTCGCTCGAGCAGTACCGCAATCGGCGTCGGATCGTGGGTCCGCCAGGACGTCACCCCTCCCCCGACGTCCGCGCAGATCCTCGCGGCCGACGACGTGCGCACGACGTCGGGCTCCATCGAGGGCGGCGGCACCGCGACCGTCGTCTACTCGAAGGAGGTCGACGCCGGGGTCCTGGTGATGAACAACGTGACCCCGCCGAGCGAGGGCACCGTCTACCAGATGTGGCTGATCAGCCCCGAAGGCATGACCTCCGCCGGCACCATGACCCCCGACGACGTCGCCCCGTCGACGACGGCCGTGCTCGACGACCTCTCCGGCGCAACCGCATTGGGCTTCAGTGTCGAACCGACCGGCGGCTCCACCCAGCCGTCGAGCATCTTCGCCGAACTGCCGTTGACCTGATCCGGAGCCATCCGCGCGGTATCCGCGCGCCGGGAAGTCACCGGCACGCGGCATGCATCGCGCTCTTGTCTCGGCCGTCGGCGGCTGCTGGTCAGGGAGTCAGGACGCTGCGCGGCGGGCAGGCAGGACCCATCGGTCCGACCGGCACCCAGTCGAAGGCTCTGCGTTCTCCGTGCCGCTTCAACCAGAACTCGTCGCGAATCTTGGCGACGGTCGACGTCCAGCTGAGAGCTTCCTTCAAACCCTGGACACGGAACCACTCCTGCGTACCGGCCGACAGCTCTTGGACGAAGTCGCCGGGCTGTTGCATCGCCATGCCGGCGTATCTGGAATACGCTCCCCTGCTGTCCTTTCCGACGAACACATCAGGGTAGAGCTCACAGGCCAGCTCCCCAAGCGACTTGATGCGATGCGACGCCCGCACCGCGAACTCCACGGTCCGCTTGTCCCTTCGCAGCGATGCCCAGTCGACGTCGGGACGCACGAGCGGACCGGGCCCGGCCACAGGAGCCCACCGACGCTGGGTTCGCTGCTCGAGCCGCTTCGCAGCCCTGCGATCGCCGGACAACACCTCGATCCAGTCGACTGCGAGCTCGATCGCCTCGTCCTCGACGACGAAGACCGCGTCGTCGTCCACCGAACGGATCCCGGCGGGAATGTGTGCTTCGTCCACCACAGCCTGGGCGGTCGTGAAGACCCGTCCCATTTCGTCGACGAAGAGATCGGGGTGGACCTCACACGCCGCCACCCCGGTCGACGTGACCCGGTGAGTGACCTTGACCTCGAACACCATTTACCGCAAATCCTTTTCTGTCCTCCCCGGATAGGGTCCCCCCCGGGTACAGGAATTCGACGCCGGACACGCGGCCATCCCCTCGAGCCGCGCGACGCGAAGACAGCAGCGCGCGGCATACATCGCGCTGCTGTCTTGCCTGTCAGCGGTTGCGGGCGCACGACGGCAGCGGTCCACAGATCACAACAACCCGTGCTCGTGCGCGTAGGCCGCGGCCGCGGTGCGGGAGGTGACGTCGAGCTTCGTGAAGATGTTGCTCAGGTGCCGGGCCACCGTCTTCTCGCTCAGCACCAGCCGCTCGGCGATCTCCGGATTGCTGCAGCCGGTGGCGACGAGGCGAAGCACCTCGACCTCGCGTTCCGTCAGCCCGCCCGGCAGACCGTGCCGCAGCATCCGGTCGACATCCCGTCCGTCCGGTACGGCACCCAACCGGTCGAATATCCCACGGGCCGCGGTCAATTCCGCCCGAGCCGAGTACTCGTCGCCGATCTCCCGGACAGCGGTCCCGACGAGCACCCGCGACCGGGCGGCTTCGTAGGGTGCGTCGAGGTCCGTCCAGATCCGGCAGGCGTCCCGTGCGGAGCGGAGCGCGGATTCCGTTTCACCCGAAGCGAGTTCGACGATCCCGCAGGCGTACGCGGCCATCGCCCGCAACCCGATGCACCCGAATCCGGCGGACAGCTCCGTCAGTTCCCGGGCGGCGGTGCGTGCCTCGTCGATCTGGTGCCCGCCGGTCAGCACTTCCACGGCGGCCGGTAGCAACCGCGATCGCCGCACGGGATCCGGGGTTTCCGCGAGAAGCCTGCGGACCGCCGCGACAGCCTGGGATGTTCTCCCCCGGCACGACCACAGGAGAGCGAGACCCGGTTGGGGTTCGTAGCCGAGAACGGATGCTTCGGTGAACGCGGCCTCGGCCCCGTCGTACTCGCCTCGGATCCGTAGCACGTCGCCCTGTTCGGCCAGCGCGAGCCCGGCAGCTCCCGGGGTTCCGGTTTCCGTGTATCTCTGTGCAGCATGGGCGAATTCGTCGATCGCTTCCGGGAATGCCCCGTGCAATCGCAGGATCTGCCCGCGGTGGACCGCACACTGGCCGGTGAACGGGACCAGGGACGGCTGGGCTTCGCACCACCTGGTCAGGGCGGACGTCCACGACTCGGCCCGGACGAAGTCGGCCACCTCCTGGCAGGCCTCGATCATGGAGCAGTAGATCATTCCCGCGACGATCGGTGACACCTCGGAAGCCGCGACCCCGACCATCGCCTCGTCGAGCAGATCGAGCCCCTCGGGCACGTGCCCGGAATACATCAGCATGCGCCCTCTGCCCATCAGGCCCAACGCGATCAGGTCGGCGTTCCCGCTGCGGGACCCGGCGTCGCTCATCCGGTTCGCGGCGACCTCCGCACCGGCGATATCGCCGCCCGCGAGGTGTCGATGCATCTCGAACAACGAGAGGAAGCCCGTCGCCACGTCGTCGGACCGGTCCCCCAGCAGGCGCTGCGCCCTCGCGACCCAGCCACCGGCCACGGCCATCTCCCCGCGCAGGCTCAGCACGAGGCACAACCAGCAGGCGAACCGAACCGCGCCGAGCGGGTTGCACTGCCGCACCTCGGCCGCATAGCCGCGCTGGAACGCGCGGACGGCGGCGTCGACTTCGCCGGAGAGAAAGGCCGCAGTGGCCAGGTCGTCGAGGTCCCCGGCGTCGAGGGTGCCGGCGCAGGATAGCCGGTCGAACGCTACGGCCCATTCGCGGCGTTCGAACGCCTCGCGTGCCCGCGCCAGATCCTCCACGATGCCCATCGCGTGTCCTCCATTTCGGAGGATACGCGCGGTGGGGTCAGGCAGCGGCGGGTTGCGAAGCCGCCTCGGCGCGACGCGCACTGATCGTCCGGGCCAGGAACTCGGCGTCGTAGCCGACACCCGGCAGGACCATCGACCCGAATCCGTACTGGAACGAGAGCCCGCAGAAGTACAGACCCGGTGCGTCCGCGACCACGCCTCGCATTTCCTTCGGCCAGCCGTCGTCGCCGAAAACGGGCAGATCGATCCAGTCGAACACCTGACGGAAGCCGGTGCACCACACCACATTTGTCACATCGGCGACGGTTCCGTCGGCGAGCAACGGAAGGCCGTCGCGGACACCC
Source organism: Rhodococcus sp. CX (assembly GCF_015865005.1). NCBI lineage: Bacteria > Bacillati > Actinomycetota > Actinomycetes > Mycobacteriales > Nocardiaceae > Rhodococcus > Rhodococcus sp. CX. The sequence continues at coordinate 33,269 of NZ_JADZGH010000122.1, read as the reverse complement.
ACGACCCGGTCGGGCACGCGCGTGACACCGCGGTCACGGAGATCCTGCCGCTTGACCCGGATCATCGGCCCACCGTGGAATCGGATCTCGGCCATCACCTTGCGCCCGATCGGGGTCCGCCGCGTGAGCACATGCTTGGCGACGAACACCATGACGGGGAAGACCACCCGGAACCCCGGGCTTTCCGGACGCACCGGGAGCTGGCCGCAATCCCGGCCGCAGAGGATCGTGGGATGGCTCGCGGCGACCTCGTAGGCGATGTCGGTGCCCGAGTGGGAGGCGCCGACGACGAGGACCGGACCGGGCCTGAGCTGCGCGGGACGGCGGTACTCGCTCGAGTGGAGCTGCCGGATGGACGGATCGAGGTCGACGGCGAAGTCCGGCAGCTTCGGTGTGCGGCCGAAGGTGCCGGTGGCGACGACGACGTTTTCGGCGGTGATCCTCCGGTCCCCGCAGTCGAGGACGTAGCCGTCGTCCGAGGCGGAGAGCCGCTCGACCCGGGTGCGCATGCGGACCGGCAGCTCGAACGTCTCGGCGTACGAGTTCAGGTAGGCGGCGACGTCGTCCTTGCCGGGGAACGTCCACGGCCCACCCGGAAAGCGCAGTCCCGGCAGACTGTCGTATTTCGTCGGGGTGTACAGCCGGAGGGTGTCCCACTGGTTGCGCCAGTGGTCCCCGATGTGGTCGCTCGCATCGATGATCAGGAACGGCCGCCCCCGGCGACGGAGGTGGTAACCCGTGGACAGACCGGCCTGGCCTGCTCCGATGATGACGGTTTCGACATGTTCGGTGGTCATGGGAACCTCCGCGTGAGTACTGCTGTGAACGTCTCTCACGCTAGGAGCGCAGGCCGATCCGCCGCCTCGGGCGAATTACCCAACTCCCGACCGGGCGGATGGGTAGATCATCCGGCCGGAGCTACCGACGCGCCGAGAAGACAGCAGCGCGCGGCATGCATCGCGCTCCTGTCTAGGCCGTCAGCGGCTAGAGGCACGCTACGACGGACGGGTGCCGACCACCACGGTGGCGTCGTGCTCCTCCGAAACCCGAACTGTCGCAGCGAGACCGACTTCGGTGAAGGTCGCGATCGCAG
>NZ_JADZGH010000122.1:27006-32166 GCF_015865005.1 Rhodococcus sp. CX | reverse complement strand
AGCAACCGCCCACCCGGCGCGAGCCAACCGGGGGCCTCGGCCGCCAGGCGGCGGTGCACGTCGAGCCCGTCGCCGCCCCCGTCCAGCGCGACCAGCGGTTCGTGCAGCCGCGCCTCGGGCGGCATGAACGCGACCGCGTGCGACGGCACATAGGGCGCGTTCGCGACGAGCACGTCGATGCGCCCTGCGATCGACGCGGGCAGCGGCGCGCACAGGTCGCCGGTGAACACGCGGCCGCCGAAGCGCTCGATGTTGCGTCGGGCGCACCGCACGGCGACCGGATCGACGTCCACGGCGTACAGGTCGATCCTCGCGACCGAGTGAGCCAGCACCGCCCCGACCGCACCCGAACCGCAGCACATGTCGACGACGACGTCGCCGGGCATCAGTTTCTCGGCCGCGCAGCGGGTGAGGAACTCGGTGCGGCGACGCGGCACGAAGACCCCCGGCTCGACCACGATGCGCAGTCCGCAGAACTCGGCCCAGCCCAGGACGTGCTCGAGCGGCATGCCGTCGACGCGCCGGGCGACGAGTTCGGACAGTTCCTCCGGGCTTCGGGCCGCGACGGCGAGCAGGTCCGCTTCCTCCTCGGCGAACACGCACCCGGCCGCGCGCAGTCGGTCGATCAGGTCGGTGCGGGACCGATCCGGGGACGGTGTGGCGGCCACGCCACACCCTAACGCGGTTCGTGTCCCGAAAAGGGAGCCCGGCAACACCCATCCGCGGCCGGTACGGCTCCGAATGCCCCTCGTCCACGCGGGCACGGCAGGATAGTTCACGCGGCGAAGGGCCACCGACTTCAGGAGGAACGCTTGACGACCACGACGACACCACCGAAGCGCCCGACGAGGCGACTCCGCTGGTTGCTACCCGCACTGCTGTTGCTCGTGTGGCTCGCGATCGCCGGGGGCGGCGGTCCGTTCGCCGGGAAGCTCAGTGAGGTCGCGCAGAACGGCAACAGCGCGTTCCTGCCCGCGTCGGCCGAATCGACCCGCGCGGATCAGCTGTATGCGGAGTTCACGTCCACGAACGCGGTGCCCGCCATCGTCGTCGCCGAACGCGAATCCGGGATCACCCCCGACGACCTGGCGTTTCTCGCCGCCGAGTCGGTGGGTCCGCCGCCGATTCCGTCGCAGGACGGTCAGGCCGCCCAGCTGATCGTGCCGATCGACGCGGAGACCGACGTCGGCGAGGTGGTCGAGGAACTGCGCGACCGGTTGGCGTCCCCGCCGGACGGGCTGACCGTGCACGTCACCGGCCCGGCCGGGCAGATCGCCGACCTGTCCGCTGCGTTCGCCGGGATCGACGGGATGCTGCTGCTCGTCGCGGGTGGTGTGGTGCTGCTGATCCTGTTCGTGGTCTACCGCAGCCCGATCCTGCCGTTCGTCGTGATCATCTCGGCGGTGTTCGCGCTCGCTCTGGCCAGCCTCGCGGTGTACATGCTCGCGGACGCCGGCGCGATCGCCCTCAACGGGCAGAGCCAGGGCATCCTGTTCATCCTCGTGTTCGGTGCCGCCACCGACTACGCCCTGCTGCTGGTCGCGCGATACCGTGAGGAACTGCGTGCGGTGGAGGACAAGTACGAGGCGATGCGCACCGCGTGGCGGTCGACGCTCGAGCCGATCGCCGCGTCCGCCGCGACGGTCATCGCGGGTGTGCTGTGCCTGCTGCTGTCGGATCTGAACTCGAACCGCGGTCTCGGACCGGTCGCCGCGATCGGTATCGCCGCCTCGTTCGTCGCGTCGATGACGTTCCTGCCCGCCGCGCTGGTGCTGCTCGGCCGCTCCGCGTTCTGGCCGTCCCGCCCGAAGGCCGATCCCCAGGCCGACCGCGGCGATCTCGCGTCGGCGCACCGGTTCTGGAATTCGATCGCGCAGAAGGTCGGTGCCAACCCGCGGCCGATCTGGATGGTGTGCAGCGTCGTCCTCGTCGGGTTCGCGCTGCTGCTGCCGCAGTTCAAGGCCAGCGGTGTCGCATCGTCGGATCTGTTTCTGCTCCGGACCGATTCGTCGTCCGGTCAGGAGATCCTCGGTGAACACTTCGATGCCGGCAGCGGTTCGCCCACGGTGATCGTCGCCCGCGAAGGCACCCTCGAAGCGGTCACGTCGGCCGCTCGCGTCGAGGGCGTCACGACGGTCACACCGGTGGCCGGTCCCGACGGTGCCCCGACGGTCGTCGACGGCCGGATCGCGGTGCAGGCCACGCTCTCCGATCCCGCCGACTCGCTGGAGGCCGAGGACACCGTCGAACGCATCCGCGACGCCGTGCACGCCGTTCCGGAGGCGGAGGCCCTCGTCGGCGGTACCACCGCCGTCGATCTCGACACGAAGGACACCGCGACCCGCGACCGCACCGTCATCATCCCGGTGGTCACGGCGGTGGTGCTGCTGATCCTGACCCTGCTGCTGCGGGCGATCGTCGCGCCGGTGCTGCTGATGATCACCGTGATCGTTTCGTACGCGGCAACCCTCGGGGTGTCGTCGCTGCTGTTCAACCACGTGCTCGACTTCCCCGGCGCGGACCCGGTGGTGCCGCTGTTCGGGTTCGTGTTCCTCGTCGCGCTCGGGATCGACTACAACATCTTCCTCATGACCCGCGTCCGTGAGGAGAGCGCACGGGTCGGCACCCGGGAGGGCACGCTGCGTGCGCTGACGGTGACCGGCGGCGTCATCACGTCGGCCGGTGTCGTGCTGGCCGCCACGTTCTCGGCACTCGCGGTGATCCCGCTGCTGTTCCTCGGACAGCTCGCGTTCATCGTCGCCTTCGGTGTGCTCCTCGATGCGCTGCTCGTGCGATCGCTGCTGGTCCCGGCGCTGACGATCGACATCGGCAAGCGGATCTGGTGGCCCAGCAAGCTCGCGTCGCGGGACGGGGCGGACTCCGGGACGGGAACTCGCGATCCCGTACCGGCCGTCAACGGCTAGATTCGATAAAGGTTCACCATGTCCGCCGGGTCCGGAAGGGCCCGGCGGGCGTCACGCGACGAACGCAGGAGGACGTGTGTTGAACACCGATGGCGGCTTGGGCAGGTCCGAAGCTGCCGTGGTGTCCCTGCTCCTGATCGAGGACGATCCCGGCGACGCTCTGCTCGTCGAGGAGATGGCCTCGGACGCGGTGATCGACTTCGGCATCGTCTGGGCGCAGTCGCTCGACGAGGCCCGCACCCGGCTCGGCACGACCCGGCCCGACTGCATCGTGCTGGATCTGAACCTGCCCGACGCGCACGGTCTCGATGCTCTCGAGGCCGTGCAGAAGTACGCGCCCGGTGTGCCGGTGATCGTGATGACGGGCCTCGCCGCGGAACAGGCCGGGCTCACCGCGGTCGCCGAGGGCGCCCAGGACTACCTGATCAAGGGTGTCGTCGACGCGGAGCTGCTCACCCGCTCGGTGCGTTACGCGATCGAACGCAAACGGGCCGAACACGCGGCCGCCGCGCTGCAGGCGAGTGAACAGCGCTCCCGCGAGAACGCCCGGCTCGAACGCGGTCTGCTTCCGGTTCCGTTGCTGCGCAGCGAAAATGTGGATGTGGTGACCCGGTACCGGACCGGCCGGGCCGGCGGTCTGCTGGGTGGCGACTTCTACGATGTCGTCGAAACCCGTGACGGCGCCGTCCACGTACTGATCGGCGACGTCTGCGGCCACGGCGCCGACGAGGCGGCGCTCGGCGTCAACCTGAGAATAGGCTGGCGCACAATGGTTCTCGGTGGTGTCGACGTCGAGACGAAGATGAACACACTGGAACAACTGCTCGTCGCCGAACGCCCGCGGTCGCACATCTTCGCGACCGCGACCAGCGTGGTCCTCTCCGCCGACCGCCGTTCGATCGAGGTGTTGCGCACCCCGGACGACGTCCAGTGGCTCGAGGTGCCCGGCGGACCGGCGCTGGGCCTGCGCAAGCAGAGCGGCACGTGGCGGAAGACCACGATCGAGATCGACGAACGGACCGGACTGGTGCTGTTCACCGACGGACTGTTCGAGGCGAGGGTCGGCGAACTGGACCGGCTCGGCGAGGACGGCCTGCTCGAGTACGCCAGCGAACTCGGAATCGACTGCAGCGGAGAGAAATTCGTAGATTCCTTGATCGCCCACGTGGAAACGCTCGCGGCACCGCACGGCGGGCTGAGCGACGATGTCGCGGTCCTGCACGTGCAATGGGCGGGCGAGGACGGCCGCTCGTGACGACTCCGACCCCCCAGGCCGCCGCGGGCACGAAACTGACGGTGCAGGCCTGGTTCAACCTGATCCTGGCGATCATGACGCTGCTCGTCATCGCCGGCGCCACAGCGGGCGCGGCGGCGCTCGGCGCGAACTCGCGCGTCACCGACGACCTGACGGACCGCCTCATGCCGGCCCGCTCGGCCGCCTATCAGCTGCAGAGTGCGCTGGTGAACCAGGAGACCGGAGTGCGCGGCTACGCCCTCACCGCGGACGAGACCTTCCTCGCCCCCTATCGGGACGGCCTGCAGATCGAGCAGCAGTCCGAGGACCGGATCCGGGAACTGCTCGAGGGCCGGCCCGACCTGCTCGCCGATCTCGACGCCCTCGAACGGACCGCCCAGGAATGGCAGTCCACCTTCGCGGAACCCCTGCTCGCCGCTCCGGCACCCGATCCGGCGTTCTACGAGCGCGGCAGGGACCTGTTCGACGAGCTCCGCGCGAGTTTCGACCAGCAGAACCAGCACCTGACCGAGGCGGTGGACGACGCGCGGGCGGAGATCGATCGCGCGCGCACGATGCGCAACGTCGTGTACGCGGCCCTGGCCATCGTGCTGGTGGTCGCGGCAGGCATCTTCGCCGTGCTTGTGCGCGTTGCTGTCACCGAACCGCTGGCGCGGCTGGCCGCGTCCTCACGCCGGGTCGCGCAGGGCGAATTCGAGCATCGGGTCGACGCCGGCCGCGGGCCCGCCGACATCCGTTCCCTCGCGACCGACATCGAGGGAATGCGCCGCCGCATCGTCGCCGAACTGGACGTCGTCCGTGATCGTCAGCGGCAGCTCGAGGAGCAGACCCGCCAGCTCGATGCGACCGCGGAGGAGCTGCGGCGATCCAATGCTGATCTCGAGCAGTTCGCCTACGTCGCGTCCCACGACCTGCAGGAGCCGCTGCGCAAGGTCGCCTCGTTCTGCCAGTTGCTCGAGAAACGCTACGGCGACGTGCTCG
>NZ_JADZGH010000122.1:25673-26996 GCF_015865005.1 Rhodococcus sp. CX | reverse complement strand
CGCGGCCGGCAGTACATCGATTTCGCCGTCGACGGCGCGCGCCGGATGCAGGCACTGATCAACGACCTGCTGGCGTTCTCCCGGGTCGGCCGCGTCGGTGACGGATTCGAGCGACTCCCCCTGGACCGCCCGCTCGACAAGGCCCTGGCGAACCTCGCCGCCGTCGTCGAGGACACCGGCGCACGGATCGAGCGGCCCGAGCGGTTGCCGGAGGTCGACGGGGACCCGACCCTGCTGTCGATGCTCTGGCAGAACCTGATCGGCAACGCGCTCAAGTTCAGCCGCCCCGACACCGAACCGCGGGTTGTCATCACCGCGGAGCAGGACGGCGACATGTGTCGGATATGTGTGCAGGACAACGGAATCGGTGTGCCCGAAGAATTCGCGGAGAAGATCTTCGTCATCTTCCAGCGTCTGCACGCCCGCGAGGAGTACTCGGGCACCGGGATCGGCCTGTCCCTGTGCAAGAAGATCGTCGAGTACCACGGTGGCGAGATCCGGCTCGACCCCGGTTCCGATACCGGCGCCCGCTTCTGTTTCACCCTCCCGGTCGCCGAGAACCCACCCATCGATGACGCGCAGCCTGTCGCTGCCACACCGACCGAAGGAACGAACCCATGAGCCCCTCAGGCCACGCCATCGACGTCCTGCTCGTCGAGGACGACCCGGGAGACATCCTGATGACCCAGGAGGCTTTCGAATTCAACAAGGTCGGCAACACGCTGCACGTCGTGCGCGACGGGGAACAGGCACTGGACTTCCTGTATCGGAGGGGCGAATACGCCGACGCCGTCCGGCCCGATCTGATCCTGCTCGATCTGAATCTGCCCAAGTACGACGGCCGGCAGGTCCTCGAGAAGATCAAGTCCGACCCGGACCTGGCGGACATCCCGGTCGTCATCCTCACCACGTCCGGTGCCGAGGAGGACATCGTGAGGAGTTACAAACTCCACGCCAATGCGTACGTCACGAAGCCGGTCGATCTGGACCAGTTCATCGCGGCGGTGCGGCAGATCGACAACTTCTTCGTCCAGGTCGTGCGCCTGCCCCGGCGCTGAGCGGTCCCGGCGATCGCTCGGGCCGTCAATCCCCGGATCGCTTCAGGGCGTCGAGGAACCTTGCCGCCCAACGATGGACGTCGTTCTCGACCACCTGCTCGTGCAGGGCGACCATCCGCTCCTTGCGCTCCGCCGGATCGGCGCCGAGCGCCTCGACGATGGTGTCCCCGACCATGTCGAGGTCGTGCGGATTGACCAGGTACGCCTGATGCAGTTCGTGTGCGGCACCGGTGAATTCGCTCAGCACGAGCGCCCCGGTGCCGTC
>NZ_JADZGH010000122.1:22093-25663 GCF_015865005.1 Rhodococcus sp. CX | reverse complement strand
GGCGATCAGCTCCTCGCGGTCGACGGGCTGGTAGAGATAGTGCACCGGGGGCCGGTGCAGCTGTCCGTGCTCACCGTTGATCCGCCCCACCTGCAGCTCGACCGCGTCGCGCATCAGTGCGTACTGCTCCACCTGCTCCCGGCTGGGGGTGGCGAGCTGGATCATCACCTGCTTCGCCGGATCGAGCCGACCGTCGTCGTAGAGCTCGCCGATCGCCTGCAGGCGCAGATCGATGCCCTTCGTGTAGTCCAGGCGGTCCACCCCCAGGAGAAGGTGCTCGGGGTCCCCGAGTTCCTCCCGGATCTCGGCGGCCCGGGCACGGATCTTCTCGCTGCGTGCCTGCTCCACGAGTTCCGCCGAATCGATGGAGATGGGGAATGCGCCCACCCGCACGGTCCGGTCGCCGCAGTCCACACTGCCCACACCGTCGCGGATCGGCCGGGTCTCGAGACCGAGCAGCCGGTGGGCGAGCGCCAGGAAGTTCTCCGCGCCCCCGGGCAGATGGAATCCGACCAGATCGGCGCCGAGCATTCCCTGCAGCACGCCGACACGCCACGGCAGTTGCGCGAAGAGCTCGGACGGGGGGAAGGGGATGTGCAGGAAGAAGCCGATCTTGAGATCCGGTCGCAGCTCCCGGAGCATCGCGGGCACCAGTTGAAGCTGGTAGTCGTGCACCCACACCGTGGCTCCGGGTGCGGCCGCGCGCGCCGTGGCTTCGGCGAATCGGAGGTTCACCTCCCGATAGGTGCCCCACCAGCTGCGGTCGAAGGTCGGTTTGACCACGACGTCGTGGTAGAGCGGCCACAGCGTGCTGTTCGAGAATCGGTGGTAGTAGCCCTCGACCTCGTCCTTGCTCAGATGGATCGGGTGCATCCGCAGCCCGTCGAGGACGAACGGCTCGATCTCCCCTTTCGAGGCACCGGGCCATCCCACCCAGGTCCCGTTGCGGCTCCGGAGGACCGGTTCGAGGGCCGTCACGAGGCCGCCGGGACTGCGCCGCCACACTCTCGCCCCGTCGGGCTGTTCCTCCAGGTCGACCGGAAGACGGTTGGCCACCACGACGAAGTCCGATTCGTCGCGGTGCGAGTGAGCGGTCACGACAGCCTCCGTGGGAACAGCGCATTCTTCGGTGACGTGGGTACCCTCGCCCGGCCCATCCGAACCGGGCGATCGCCCTACTCCTCGGCCAGCCGGGACCTCATCTCCGCCAGGGTCCGGGCCAGCAACCGGGAGACGTGCACCTGGGAGACACCGATCTCCCGCGCGATCTCCGACTGGCTCTTCTCCTCGAAGAACCGCAGGATCAGGATGTGCCGCTCGCGCTCCGGGACGCGCTCGAGCAGCGGTTTCAGGAGGAGATAGCGCTCGGACTTCGCGAGCTGCTCGTCCTCCTCGCCGAGCGTGTCCGCCAGCGTCGCACCCGAACCGTCGTCGGACAGATCGAGGGGCGTGTCCAGGGAGGCGGGCTGATATGCACTGCGGGCGGCGAGCGCCTCGATGACCTCACCGGTGCCGGCACCGACCTCGGCCGCGATCTCCGCTGCCGTCGGTGACCGGCCCAGACGTTGCGAGAGGTCGTCGGTGACCTTGTTGATGGACACGGTCAGGTCCTTGAGCCGCCGCGGTACGCGCGTGGACCAGGCGTGGTCGCGGAAGTAGCGACGGATCTCGCCCATGACGGTGGGAACCGCGTACGCGGCGAAACCCCGCCCCTTCTCGGCGTCGAACCGGTCGATCGCCTGGAGCAGGCCCACATACGCGACCTGGTTCAGATCGTCGATGTCCTCACCGCGGCCGGCGAATCGCTGAGCGATGTTCTGCGCCAACGGCATCGAGGCCGTGACGATATTCTCGTGAAGGGCGGTGGCCTCGGCGGAACCGGGGGTGCATGCACGCAGGGCGACGAACAGCTCCGCGAGTTCCGCTTCGTCGATTCTTCGGTTGTTCGCCGGCCCGGCTCCGGCAGGGGGAGAATCGATGTCGGCCAGCGTCATGCCGGCATCCCGATGCTCAGCTTCACCGTCGATTCCGCGGTTTCCCCGTTCGGCGAAGGCGTTTCGCTCGCCGAGACGGTGTCCGCGAGCAGTTCCACGATCCGCCAGTCGAGGCTGTCGGGTGCCGGTCGCCAGGGTCGCACGGTCGTCGCGGTGACCTCGATGTCGAACACCTCGCGACCCCCGTGGAATCGGCAGGTGATCTCGCTCGCGGGTGCGGCCGCGTCGATGAGGAGCGTGCAGATCTGGTCGACCGCCAGCTTGAGATCGGAGACCTGGTCGAGGGTGCAGCCGCTGTGCATCGCCACCATCTCGGTGAGCATGCGGACGACGGGCAGCTGAGCGTGCAGCGCAGGCACCGACAAGGTCGTCGGAATCCCGGCGCCCCCCGGCTCCGGTTCGGGGGCGGACGGCATCGGATGAGATGCGGTCTGTGTCAAGGTTCTACCTGCTGTTCTGACTCGGGCAGGGAAGTGCGGTCCGTCCCGTAGTTCCACTGCAGATGAATTCGGGTTCCTTCGTCGCCCGTTTCGACGCGGGCGCTGTCGCTGCAGGCGTGCATCAGGCGGATGCCCCGCCCGCGACGCGTGCGGCTGGTGTCGGCCTGCGGTTTCCACGAGCCGCGATCGACGATCGAGACCGTCAGAACGCCTTCGTCGGGACGATCGACCGCACACAGATCGTAGGTGCCCGGCTCTCCCGGTGGATACGCGTGCTCGGCGACGTTGGCCAGCGCTTCGTAGGTCGCCAGCAGCATGTCGCCGGTCGTGTCCGCCGGGAGGCCGATCTCGTGGGCGAACTGCGCCAACCGGTGCCGGATCGGGGCGAGCGCGGTCAGGTCGGCGGGAAGCCCGTCGAGGCGGAGGCATCGATATTCGGCGCCGGTGTTCACCGACGCCGGTGGTGCAGCCTGTCGTCCCTGGTAGCTCATACGGTCGATAAGGCAGCTTCGAGGGTCGGGAAGATCTCCAGGGTCTCGGCCAGCCCCACCAGGACCATCGGCCGCGCGGTCGCCGGACCGTCGGCGACGATCAGGAACCGGGATCTGCCCTCGAGTTCGTCGGCGGTGCGCATGAGCACCGCGAGCCCGGCCGACGAGAGGAACTGGACATCGAGCAGGTCGGCCACCAGTGTGGATGTACCGCACAACGCGGCCAACTCGGTCAGCTTCCGTTCGAACGCCGGTGCGGTGACGACATCGATCTCGCCGGCGGCGTGCAGCACCGCGACGCCCTCGGTGAAGTCGACATCGAGCCTCAGCTGCGAGCCCGGCGTGATTTCGGGCATGTCGCCGGTCGCTACCTTTTCGGGATCCGCTACGCCCACGAGATCGCCCCTCCTGCTTGTTCCGTGCGCGCCCGCGCACCCGCTTCCGGACCGTGACCGCGGAAGTACGAGATCCCGTACAGCGCGTACATGCTCTTCACGACCGACTTACGAGCGGTCTTCCACGGCGCCTTCCCCTGCCTCGTCTGCATCGTTCGCCTCCCTTCTGTGTCACAGCAACGCCCCCTGATACCCACATTCCGGGCCACTCATTCCTCCTTTTTCGGAAATTTCCGTTTCCTCGCTCCGG
>NZ_JADZGH010000122.1:8829-22083 GCF_015865005.1 Rhodococcus sp. CX | reverse complement strand
GCACAAAAATCGGGTGGGCCCGGAGACACGATGTCGTCCGGGCCCACCCGTCGGAGGAGAGGCAAAACGGATGAGGTACGCATTGGCCGGCGACTGGCATCACCTCACTCTCGGTCGAGCGATGACGGCGCTCCGCTTCGGGGTGGAGGCCTTCGGCACCGTCGCCTTCGCTACGGGCCGGAGGCCTCCGCCCCTCCGGAGGGCTGCGCTGAGTGGGTGGTATCCCTCTCGGTCGTCTGCCCTGCAGGACGGGGGGATACCGCAATCCGGTTTCCCCGCCGCGATCCCGCAGTGCGGTGGACACACCCATGGATCGTTCCGGTGGTGCCGGGATCTCTCGGCCGAAGGTCTCGATCTCACCGAACAACCCGGAAAGATCCAGGTCGGGCACGAGCAACCGGTTGTCGAGCGATGACAGATCAAGAACTGCAACGGTCGTCATCGGATCTCCCGAAGCAACCGGGGGGCGATCAGGCGCTGATCGCCTGGCGCTCGGTTTCCCGCGCGATCTCGATCTTGCGGGGCTTCGCCTGCTCGGCCACCGGGATCGTCAGTCGCAGCACGCCGTCACGATATTCCGCGCGAATCCGGTCGGTGTCGAGATTCTCCCCGAGGAACAGCTGCCGGCTGAAGACACCGCGCGTGCGTTCTGCGGCGATCATGGTGCGTCCCTGATCCAGCTCGGGACGCGACGCCCGCACGGTGACCACGTTGCGTTCGACGTCGAGATCGAGGGAGTCCGCGTCGATACCCGGCAGATCGAACTCCACGAAGAATTCGTCACCTTCCCGCCAAGCATCCATCGGCATGACCGCCGGGCGCGCCGGCGTACCGAATACCTGCTGGGTCAGGCGGTCCAGCTCGCGGAAGGGATCGGTGCGCATCAACATGGTCGCCACCTCCGGTTCACTCCATTCTCAGTTGAAGGAACTCAGATAACCTATGTCATCTGACATAGATATTATGTACCACTGACGAGAGAAGAGTGCAAGGGAGGAAATCAGGTAATCTGACAGCCGATCAGAAAGGAATGTCATGGACTCGGATCGACGCGACCACCTGCCCGGTTCGTCCCAGGCGGTGTATGCAATCTCGGTCGCGGCCGAGTTGGCCGGAGTGGGAGTCCAGACCCTGCGGCTGTACGAACAGCACGGCCTGGTCACCCCGGCTCGCAGCGCCGGCGGCACCCGCCGCTACAGCGGGGACGACCTAGCCCGGCTGGAACGGATCGTCGCGCTGGTTTCCCAGGGCATCAATCTCGCCGGAATCGCGCGCATTCTCGAACTCGAGGACGCGAACACCGCGCTCACGGCAGAACGCGACCGCCTCCGAGCCCGTCACGAAGCGAACGTGAGCGGAGACGGCCGCGCGGCCGAGGCAAAACCGAAGGTCAGGGACAGGCAGGCGTGACCAGGTCGTAGATCTGCTCGGCCTGCTCGGCAGTCGGCTGCACGTCGTTGTTGGCGGCGAGCGTCATGATCTGCTGCGTGACCTGCTGTTCGTCGGCGCCGCTCGCCAGATCGTTGCACGAGGTGATCACGATGTTCTCGATGCTGGCGTCGTCCCGGTTCTCCGACAGGTCCGAGTAGCCCGTGCGGAACGCGACGACGAAGGCACTCAGTTTGGCCTGGTCGAATGCGCCCAGCTCGTCCGTGGACGTCACCGTGGTCTCGTCGGCGGTGGTCTCTTCCTCCGTGGGCGTCTGCATTTCGACGGAGTTGTCGGTGGTGACCGAAGCGGAGTCGGAGTCGTCGTCGCTGCAGGCGGCCAGGGACAGTACGGCTCCGGATGCGACCAGTGCAGCAGCGATGATCTTCTTCATGGGGCCCTCCTCGAGTCGGAATATGTGAACTCGTACCCCGCCGCCGCCCGTCTCAACCGCCCCGCATCGGCCTCGCCGGGACCGGTGGGCCTACCTGTAGTTCCACTGCATCCGGATCTGCGTTCCCTCGTCTCGACGGTCGACCCACACGGAGTCACTCAGGGCCTTCATCAGCCGGAGTCCCTGGCCGCGCCTCGTCATACTGTTGTCGCTCTCCGGTTTCCAGGACCCTCGATCGACGACGGTGACGGTAAGCGCTGCGTCCTCGTCACTGTGTTCGACGACGAGATCGAACGTGCCCGCGTCGCCGGTCGGATAGGCATGTTCGACGATGTTCGCCAGCGCCTCGTAGGTGGCCAGCAGAACATCGCCGGTGGTGTCCGGCGGCAACCCGATCCCCCGCGCGAATTCCGCGAGTCGGCGACGCACCGTCGCGAGCACGTGCGGGTCGGCGCGTTCGCCTTCGATCACCAGGTTCCGATCCGCCGTAGCCCCCACGACCCGCCTTTCGCACTCGTTCATACCGTCGTCAGTGCCGCTGCGACCGTCGGGAAGATCTCGAGGGTCTCGGCCATTCCCACGAGCGTCATCGGCCGCGCGGTGGCCGGGCCGGTGGCGGCGATCAGGAACCGGGAACGGCCCTCGAGTTCGTCGGCTGTGCGCATCAGCACCGCCAGGCCCGCGGAGGAGAGGAACCGGACGCCGAGCAGATCGACCAACAGTGCCGAGGTATCGGGCACCGAGGCCAACTCGGCGAGCTTCTGCTCGAACGCCGGCGCGGTCACTACGTCGATCTCCCCACTCACGTGCAGCACGACCACACTGTCGGTGAGCTCCACGTCGAGTCCGAGATGCGATTCGGGTGCAACATCCGGGTATTCCATTCGCTGAAGGCTACACGTGATCATCCCCGATTACCCCGCTCGCAACCATTCCACACATCGAAATTCGGCGACGGGTCCGTACCCCTGTTTTCGCACTTCAAACCTGTTTTTTTCGAGCTTGACACGCCTGCGCAGAGTGGCCTAGAAGTAATCACCTGTTCGAAAGCGAATTTCGATTTCCCCATCGAGCCGGAGGTATGGAAATGGCCGAGAACACCGGGCGCAGCAAGCGAATCGGACAGTATCGAAATCCCCGTCTGCGTCCCGTCGAAAGCGAGTGGGAATGGCAGCTGCGTGCGGCCTGCCGCGGCACGGACTCGGCAGTGTTCTTCGCGCCGACCGGCGAGTCCCGCCGTGAGCGCCGCCGCCGCGAGATCGCCGCGAAGACCGTGTGCATCAGCTGCCCGGTGCGAGTGGCCTGCCTGAATCACGCACTCGCCGTCCGGGAACCGCACGGCGTGTGGGGCGGACTGTCCGAGACGGAACGTCGGGCACTACGCCCGGCATCCGCCTGAACTCGAACGCATCGGCTTTCCCACAGGTATCGATCCGTCACGCAACGGGCATCCTCCGGTCACACAGCAGGTACGCCCCCGATGGCGCACGAGCGCCGTGCAGGAGAGGACGACTATGCACGCCGATATCGCCGGACGCCCGATCACCTCACGCGGGAACGACATCGAAACCCCGGACGGATCCCCCACCCGCCTCGCAGATCACCCCATCGGCTTCTCGGGTTCCCTCGCTCTCGCCGGCATCGGCGTGACGGGAATCCCGGCCGCCGTTCTCACCCACTCGGCACCCCTCGGCGCCCTGGTCGCGCTCGCCACCGCCGGAGGCATCCTCACCGCATCGGTGATGATCGGCGGGTGACCGCCCCCTGAATGCAACTCGAAATATATTGCCGCGCAAGGTATATCGACGCTTCTACCGGGGAATCCCCGACGCGACACCGATAACGGAAAAAGGAGACTCGACGCTATGTTGTCAATGAGCATCATCGCTTGGATCATCATCGGCGGCCTCGCCGGCTGGATCGGTTCGAAACTGATGGGTACCGACGCCCAGCAGGGCATCCTGCTCAACATCGTCGTCGGCATCATCGGCGGCCTAATCGGCGGCTGGATCTTCAGCCTCCTCGGCGCCGACGTCGAGAGCGGTGGCTGGCTGTTCAGCTTCGTCACCTGCCTGGCCGGTGCGTGCATCCTCCTGTTCCTCGTCAAGCTCGTGACCGGCCGCAGCCGGGTCTGACCGAGGGCCGGTAACTCCGGTACTCTCCGGGGTGGGCGTCGCCACGACGCCCACCCCGGCTCGTGCTCTCGAATCCTCTGGTTTCACAACCCTCTTCCGGCAGCGCGGCTAACGTCGTGATCATGCCTGCGGATGTCACCGTCCCACCGGCCGTCTCCACGCGACTGCCCGCCGCGACCGCCGGGGGGCGACTCGCTTCTGTCCCCCACGTAACCGGAACGGTCCTGGGCGTATTCGCCGTACTGGTGGCCCTGTGGTCGATCTCGCCGACCCTGCGCTACTGGATCCACGTGCCGCGCGAGTACGTCGACACCTACTACTTCGACGCACCGGACACCAGTCTCTCGTACGCGCTGGTCGTCGGTCTGCTCGCGGCGGCGCTGGCCGGACGAAAACGCATCGCCTGGTGGATCCTGACCGTCTACCTCATCGCCTTCACGATCGACAACGCCGTGGTCGCGGTGACCGAGCGCAACCCGAACGCAGTCGTCGCGCTCCTCGTGCATCTCGCCGTCGTCGCGATCCTCATCGCCGCATACCCGCAGTTCTACACGCGGGTCCGACCCGGAGCGGTGTGGAAGGCACTCGCGGTGCTCGTCGGCGGACTCGCCCTCGGGACCCTGATCGGCTGGGGCCTGGTCGAACTGTTCCCCGGCTCGCTGCCGGGCGACGAACGACTGCTGTGGGCGTTCAACCGCGTGACCGCGCTGACCATCCTCGACAACGACCAGTTCAGCGGTCGCCCAAACGGTTTCGTCAACACCCTGTTGGGCCTGCTCGGCGCGCTGGCACTGCTGGCGGCGGTCGTCGTCCTGTTCCGCTCGCAACGCGCGGAGAACGCGCTCACCGGCAGCGACGAATCCGCGATCCGTGGTCTGCTCGACCGCGACGGGGACGATTCGCTCGGCTACTTCGCGACCCGGCGGGACAAGGCCGTGGTGTTCGCCCCGAGCGGGAAGGCCGCCGTCACCTATCGCGTCGAGGTCGGGGTGTGCCTGGCCAGCGGTGACCCCATCGGCAACCCCGAGGCCTGGCCGCACGCGATCGACGAATGGCTCGCCCTGGCCCGCGGCTACGGCTGGGCGCCGGCGGTGATGGGAGCGAGTCGAGCCGGAGCGACGGCATACAACCGAGCCGGGCTGTCGGTGCTCGAACTCGGCGACGAAGCGATCCTGCACACTTCGGAATTCACGCTCTCCGGCCGGGAAATGCGGCCCGTCCGCCAGGCCGTCGGCCGCGCGCGGAAACAGGGCGTGGCGGTGCGGATCCGGCGGCACCGCGATCTGACGGCGGACGAAATGGCCGAAGTGATCCGGCTGGCGGACGAGTGGCGCGACACCGAGACCGAACGCGGCTTCTCCATGGCGCTCGGCAGGCTCGGTGACCCCCTCGACGGCAACTGCCTGCTCGTCGAGGCGCACATCCACGGCGAGACCGTCGCGCTGCTGTCGCTGGTGCCGTGGGGCACCGACGGCATCTCGCTGGACCTGATGCGGCGCAACCCCTCCGCCCCGAACGGCGTGGTGGAGCTGATGGTGTCGGAACTGGCCACGCACGGCAACGAATTCGGTGTCACCCGAATCTCGTTGAACTTCGCGGTGTTCCGGTCGGTGTTCGAGGAAGGGTCGCAGATCGGGGCGGGTCCGATCCTGCGCCTGTGGCGGTCGATCCTGCTGTTCTTCTCCCGCTGGTGGCAGCTCGAGGCCCTGTACCGCTCCAACCTGAAGTACCGTCCGCAGTGGGCGCCCCGGTACCTGTGTTTCCGTGAGAACCGGGAGCTTCCCCGCGTGGGCATCGCCTCCGCGATCGCCGAGGGTTTCCTCACCGTCCCCAGCTTCCGGCGACAGAAGGCCGCGCACCACACCGGCACCCACGACCACGCCCCGGCCGCGCTCGCCGAATCCGGGACACTGCACGACGACGGCAGCGCCCCCACCACTGCCGCCGACGTCGCTGCTCCCCCGGTTGCCGCCGCGCCCGTCGGGCCCAGGCGCCCCGAGCAGGTCCGGGTGCGCATGGCGAAACTCGCGCCGCTGGCCGACGCGGGCATCGATCCGTATCCGGTGGCCGTGCGCCCCACCCACACCGCGGTCGCCGCCCACGACGCACCCGTCGGAACGGCGGTTCGCGTCGCGGGCCGGTTGCTGCGGATCCGCGACTTCGGCGGGGTGCTGTTCGCGGTGCTGCGGGACTGGTCGGGCGACGTCCAGCTCCTCGTCGAGCGGGGCGCCGTCGGCGGCCAGAGGTTCAGGTTCGACCTCGGCGACCTCGTCGAGGTCAGCGGGACGATGGGACGCAGCCGCAGCGGGGACGTCGCGCTGCTCGTCGACGACTGGCGCCTCGACGGCAAGTGCCTGCATCCGCTGCCCGACAAGTGGCGCGGGCTCGTCGACCCCGAGGCACGGGTGCGGCAGCGCTACGTCGACCTCGCGATCAATCCCGGCGCGCGGCGGCTGCTGACCGCGCGCAGTGCCGTCGTGCGGTCCCTGCGCGACCAACTCGCCGCGCGCGGCTACCTGGAGGTGGAGACCCCGATCCTGCAGTCGGTGCACGGCGGTGCCAACGCCGCGCCGTTCGTCACCCACATCAACGCCTACGACCTGGACCTGTATCTGCGGATCGCCCCGGAGCTGTATCTCAAGCGGTTGTGCGTCGCGGGCATGGAGAAGGTCTTCGAAATCGGCCGGGTGTTCCGCAACGAGGGCGCGGATTTCAAGCACAATCCCGAGTTCACGATCCTCGAGGCGTACGAGGCGCACAGCGACTACGAGCAGATGCGGGTGATGGCACGCGAGCTCGTCCAGCACGCCGCGGTCGCGGCGCACGGTCGCGAGATCCTGGTCCGGCCCGGTCCGGACGGGAAGCCGGTGGAGATCGACATCTCCGGAGAGTGGCCGGTGAAGACCTTCCACGGGGCGATCTCGGAGGCGCTCGGCGTCGAAATCGACGCGAGCACGCCGGTGGAGGAACTGCGACGGCTGTGCGACGACCGCGAGATCCCCTACAACCCGGCGTGGGACGCCGGCGCCACCGCGCAGGAGATGTACGAGCATCTCGTCGAGTCCCGCACCGAATTCCCGACCTTCTACACCGACTTCCCGACGTCGGTCTCGCCGTTGACCCGGCCGCACCCCACGAAGCCCGGAGTGGCCGCGAAATGGGATCTCGTCGCGTGGGGCATCGAACTGGGCACCGCCTACAGCGAGCTGACAGACCCGATCGATCAGCGGGCCCGGCTCACCGAGCAGTCACTGCTCGCGGCGGGTGGCGACGAGGAGGCCATGGAGCTGGACGAGGACTTCCTCCAGGCACTCGAGCACGCGATGCCCCCGACCGGCGGGCTGGGCATGGGCGTGGACCGCATCGTCATGCTCATCACCGGCGGCAGCATCCGCGAATCGCTGGCCTTCCCGCTCGCCAAACCCCGCGGACGGTGATCGTCGGTTTCACGTGAAACACCGACCTCACCGAGCGATCGCTCGGCCCTCGTGGCACTGTGGCTGTGTGCAGTTGCTTCTGATTCGCCACGCTCTTCCCGTACTCAGCCGGGTCACCGAAGGCCGCGCCGACCCGGCGCTCGCCGAAGAGGGACGGGTCCAGGCCGCCCGCCTCCCCGACGCCCTCGCGCCCTACCGCATCCGCCGGATCTTCAGCAGCCCGCAACGCCGGGCACTCGAAACCGCCGGCCCCCTCGCGGTCGAACGCGACCTCCCGGTCGAGCAGATCGTCGACCTCGCCGAGTACGACTACGACCTCGACCACTACATCCCGTTCGACGACGCCCGCGAGCTCGCACCCGCGGCCTTCGAACGGATCCGTGCGGGGCTGCTGCCCGAATTCGTCGACGAGGAAGCCTTCCGCGCCCGCGTCCTGAGCGGGGTGGACCGGATCGTCGGCGCGTGCGAACACGAGGACACGGTCGCGGTGTTCGCGCACGGGGGTGTCGTCAATGCCGTGCTCCAGGACATCCTCGGTCTCGCTCGACCGCTCGAGTTTCCCCTCGAGTACACCTCGGTGACCCGGGTCCTGGTCTCCCGCAACGGAGCCCGCCGCGCGGCGTCGATCAACGAGACCGGACACGTGCGGGATCTGCTCCGGGTGTGAGCTGCTGTGACGGACGCCACTGCGCCAGAACGGGATTCTGCGAGGTCGCCGTAAGCGAACCTATAAATCGTATGTACAACAGGCATTGTCATCCTGTATAACGAGCACCTGACATGCCGAAGGGTGCGCCCACTGCCTACCCGAGACGCATCCCCCGGGGAAGGATGACGCAATCAATGGGGCAACGAAAGAGCCGCTCCCTCAGCCTGATGAACTGGCGCTTGTCGTACAAGCTCGCCGTCGTGCTCGCGATTCCTCTCCTCGCAGCCGTCGCGCTCGGTGCGCTGCGCGTGTCGACGCAGCTCGACGAAGCACGCCGCTTCGACTCGTTGTCGGAGCAGATGGAAATCATCCCGGTGCTGTTCGACTTCTCGAACACGGTCGTCGCCCCGGCAACCGCCACCAGCCTCGGCCTGGCCATCGAGGAGGAATTCAGCCCCGAGAACGTCACGGCGGCGATCGCCAATGTCCGGAACCTCACGGTCGCAGGTAATTTCGACGCGAGTGTCACGGAGAGGCTGACCACGGTCGCCGACGACGGGCAGGCGCTCTACAACACGATCCAGGACGGCTCCATCTCGCGGGACGAGCTCAAGAAGCGCACCGTCGACTTCCTCATCAAGTGTGAAGCGACCTTCCGCATGCTGCTCGACCTCACCGAGAACACCGAGGTGCTCACCGACGGCACGAACATGCTCACCGCCTGGAACGCCCAGCGGACGATGCTCGACCAGATGACCTCGCTCGCCGTCTTCGCGACCAACCCCGACGCGGCCAAGCTCATGGCGCTCAACGCCCTGAACATCGAGGAAGGCACGCTCGGGCTGCTGCGAGGAACCTCCCTCGACACGGGTCAGGTCGACGTCATGCTCGGGAACGTCGCCCAGAAACGCTCCCTGATCACCAACTTCGTGCCCAGCATCGAGGCCGGACTCGAACTCCGCGACTCCATGCTCGCTGCGTACGCGCCGTATCAGGAAACGAACGACATGGCCATCCAGCGCATGACCGCGACACTGGACCGGCTCACCTCGGACGCACGGTCCGCCGCCATCCGCGACAGCATCATCGTTCTCGCGATCCTCGCGGTCGCGCTCGCGGTCGCGCTCCTGGTGGCACGAGCGCTGTCCGTACCGATGCGCCGCCTGCGTGACGGTGTGCTCGGCGCCGCGAACCACGAACTGCCCGCCGCGATCGCCGCGGTCAAGGACGGCGCGGACGTCACCTCTGTGGAACTCGCACCGATCGATGTGCACACCGACGAGGAGTTCGGTCAGCTCGCCCGCGCCGTGGACTCGATGAACTCCGAGGCGCTGCGGCTCGCCGGTGAGCAGGCGCATCTGCGGCAGCAGATTTCCACGATGCTCGAAACCCTTGCGAGGCGGAACAAGACGCTCGTCGAGCAACAGCTGTCGCTCATCGACTCGCTCGAGTACGAGGAGAAGGACCCGGTCCGGCTGCAGAGCCTGTTCGCGCTCGACCACCTCGCCGCGCGCATGCGACGCACCGGCGACTCGCTGCTCGTGCTCTCCGGCACCCGTCCCCGTACCCGCAGCGCCCCCGCTCCGCTCGGCGACGTTCTGCGCGGTGCGGTCTCCCAGGTCGAGAACTACCAGCGGGTGCGGATCGGCAACACCCCGCACGGGTACCTCGTCGGCAGCGCGGTCTCCGACGTCGTCCACCTGCTGGCGGAACTCGTGGACAACGCGCTGCGGGCCTCTCCGCCGAACAGCACCGTCACGTTCGAGTTCTCCGCCGCGGTCGGTGGCGGTCTGCTGCTCGAGATCGCCGACTGCGGTATCGGCGCCTCCCCGGAGATCCTCAACGAGATCAATTCGCGTCTCGCCGCCGGTGACAGCGCCGAGATCCACGCACCGCGTCAGATGGGTCTGTTCGTGGTGGGTCGCCTCGCGGCCCGCAACGGCATCAGCGTGCGTCTGCGTCCGACCTTCGATTCGGAGACGAACGCGGGCATCACCGCGTCGATCTACTTCCCCGCGTCCCTGCTCACCGACGTGCAGCAGAGCATTCCCGAACCGATGGCGGAGCGCCCGCGACGCCTGCGGTCGCCGGACGAGCCTGCACGGCACGTCGATCAGGCCACCGCGTGGGCCCAGCAGCAGGCGGCACAGCATCAGCAACCGGCCCAGCATCAGCAGCCGATGCCGCCGGGGGCGCAGTGGCCGTCGCAGCCCGGAACGCAGCAGGACCAGTTCCGGAGCGGCCCGATGGACCTCGGGGCACCACCGCGATACGACGACAACCGCTGACGTCGGCGGGTCGCACCCGCCCCGAGCGTCGGTGAACGAAAGCACCGGCAGTCCACGCGACTGCCGGTGCTTTCGTCTTCCCCGCGGTCCTGATGCCCCTGTGGTCCCAGCTTTCCGTCACGCCTGCCAAGATCCGCCGGCCACGGGAAGATGGACACATGACACCGCGTACGTCCCAGATCCGACGCTGGCGCAAAGGCGCGGCCCTGCACCTGCGCCTGCGTGATCTGACCGGGACTCTCGTCGTGGTCACGGGCGGCGGCAGCGGCATCGGCCGGGCCGCCGCGCAGGCGTTCTCGGCGGCCGGGGCGATCGTCGTCGTCGCCGACGTCGACCTCGACGCCGCGCGCGAGACCGTCGAACTCGTGAACACCCCGGACCCGCGGGCCGGGGGTGCCGCGGCGGTGTTCGGCGGCGGCGCCCACGCCTACCTCGTCGACGTGACCGACGAGGAGCAGGTCCAGGAGTTCGCCCGGAAGGTCCGTGAGCGTCACGGCGTGCCGGACATCCTCGTCAACAACGCCGGACTGGGCTTGATCGGATCGTTCGTCGACACGCCGCAGGAAGTGTTCGAGCACATCATGGACGTCAACTTCTGGGGCGTCGTCTACGGGAGCCGCGTGTTCGCGAAGCAGATGATCGAACGCGGCACCGGCGGGCACATCGTGAACGTGTCGTCCGCGGCGGCGTTCATGCCGCAGAAGCGCATCGCCGCGTATGCCACGAGCAAGGCTGCGGTGCTGATGCTCTCCGACTGTCTCCGCGCCGAACTGCTCGAATACGGCATCGGTGTGACCGCGGTGTGCCCGAGCCTGGTCTCGACGAACTTCAACCGCAGCATCGAGTTCGTCGAGCCCAACCCGGAAGTCCGGAAGGCACGGCGCTCACGAACGTCCGCGATATACCGCAAACTCGGCGTCCCGCCCGAGCGGGTCGCGAACGCCATGGTCGCGGCGGTCCGCCACAATCAGCCGATCGTGACGGTCGCACCGGAGGCCAAGGCCCGTAAGTGGATCAGCCGCCTCGCCCCGCGTGCGATGCGGGTCGGTTCGCGGTTCGAAATCGACTGAGGTGGTGTGCCTTTGTGGCGGTCGGAGCCGCCACAAAGGCACACGGGCGGCGGAGCCGCACTACGCCTTTTCTGCGAGCCAGTTCCGCAACCAGGTGGTCGCGGTCGTGCCGCGGCCGTCGACAACGTAGGTGCCGTAGTCCTGGTGCACCTGCGATTCGAAGAACCGGCGGATCTCGTCCTCACGCTCGTCGTTGGCCTCGGGGGTGATCTGCAACTGCAGGGTCGGGAGCCCGCCCGCGGACATGATGTCGTTGTACAGGCCCTCCGCCTGGCGCTGGTAGTCGCCGAAACGATCCGGGTTGCTGCCGGCCGCGACCGCGAGGAAACCCGCCAGGCGCGTGACGAAGTCGTCCTTCGGTGTCGAGCAGTACAGGTCGCCGACCGCGCAGATCGTCCGCACGTTCGGGGTCACGAATCCGAAGCCGCCGAGGCGGGCGCCTCCGGCACCGTTACCGGCGACCGGCGGGCCGACAAGGATGTCGGTTTCGGAACGTCGCGGATCCGAGAGCAACCCGACCGCGACGAGCCGGTGCGGCGGCACCACCCCGAGTCCCGTCCCGATCTCCGCGGCGAGATCGCCTGCGGCGTCGGCACCCTGGCTGTAGCCGACGAGAGCGAAGCGGGTGGAGGCGCACTGCGCGGCGGTCGCCGCGATCAGACCGCGCGCATTGTCGACGGCACGCTGACGGGACGCGGCGTACACGTCGCCTTCCCACGGGAACGCGGTCGCCGGATACTGCACGTAGTCGACACGCGTGCCCGGGGGCAGGCCGGTGGTGACGGCGGCGAGCATGCCGTTGCCGCGCGCCGGATCCGGAGTGCTGGACGTCTCCCACGTCCCCGGCACCGCGACGACATTCAGCGTCGGACACCACCCCGGATCTGCTTGTGCCACAGGTCCTGTCATGACCGACGCCAGCACGGTTCCCACTGCTGCCGTCAGCATCGTCAACATTCGATTCAGCCTCAACGCGGCTCCCCCTGTCGACTCGTTCGCTGAGTTCGGGCCGATTGTCCCGACCCGACATGTCACGGCCGTGAACACGACGTGACCCGGAATGTCATTCGCGGATTACGGTTACCGGACCTCCTCCGATGTTCGTGACGAACACGTTCCCGGTTCCGTAGTCGAGGGTGTTCCCCACGACGCTGCGGTCGACGACGCGGGCCTGGGCGCCCGCCCGGTGCACGACCGTGACGGCCGGGCCGAACAGGTTCGTGACATAGACGTTGCCGGTGATCGGGTCGGTCACGACCATGCCGGGCGGCGCGGGGATCTCCGCGGGCAGCGGCCCGTCGGCGGCGTTCCAGTCCGCAACCGTCACCGAGCCGGCGCCGATGTTCGTGACGAACACGCCACCGCGCCCGGCGTCGAGAATCAGTTCCGGAATCCCTTCGGGCGCAGGTTCGTGCACCGCGGCAGGGCCCGGGGCGATCCAGCGGCGGTTCACCGTCACCGCGCCCACACCCACGTTGGTGACCGCGACGTTGCCGACACCACCGTCGACCCGCATCTCGACCGGCGCCGCGGAAACGGTGGTGCGGCCGTCGACGCGTCCCACCGGTCGCGTCACCGAGACCGTGCCGGGTCCCAGGTTCGTGATGCACGCGTTACCGGCGCCGCCGTCGAGTCCGAGGAGGCGGAAGTCCTCGAATCGGGAGATCGGTGCGACCGGGTCGCCGCCGTCCACGACCACCGGTCCGCCGAGGTTCTGCACGCAATCGCCGGAGGTCGGATCGGCGGCGTCGGCCGAGGCGGGCGCACCGGTGACCACGGCCACGGCCGCCGCACCGAGCAGGGTCACCGCACCCGACAGTGACCGCTTCGTGATCCTGTGCCTCTCGGTCATG
>NZ_JADZGH010000122.1:0-8819 GCF_015865005.1 Rhodococcus sp. CX | reverse complement strand
ACGATCAGGGACTGACCGCGGCCCATGTCGCCGGCGACGAACACGCCGTCGACGTTGGTGGACCACTCGGTCGAGCGGGCGACGTTGCCGCGCTCGTTGAAGTCCACCCCGAGATCGGTGAGCAGGCCCGGCTTCTCCGGGCCGACGAAGCCCATCGCGAGAAGAACCAGGTCGGCCTCGAGCTCGAAATCCGTGCCTTCGACCTTCTCGAAGCGCCCGGCGACCATCTTCACCTCGTGCGCCTTGAGGGCCGTGACCTTGCCGTCGACACCGACGAATTCCTCGGTGTTGACGGAGAACACGCGCTCGCCGCCCTCCTCGTGCGCGGACGACACCCGGTACATCAGCGGGTAGGTCGGCCACGGCGTCGATTCGGCGCGCTGCTCCGGCGGACGCGGCATGATCTCGAACTGGTGCACGCTTACCGCGCCCTGGCGGTGCGAGGTGCCCAGGCAGTCGGCGCCGGTGTCGCCACCGCCGATGATGACGACCTTCTTGCCCTTCGCGTTGATGGGCGGCAGGCCGTTCGCGTCGGTGATCGCGTCGCCGAGCTGCACCCGGTTCGCCTGCGGCAGGAACTCCATCGCCTGATGGATGCCGTCGAGTTCGCGACCCGGGATCGGCAGGTCGCGGGCGACGGTGGAGCCGCCGGCGAGGACCACCGCGTCGAACTGCTCGCGCAGTTCGTCGGCGCTGATGTCCACGCCCACGTTCACGCCCGGCTTGAAGATGGTGCCCTCGGCCTCCATCTGCGCCAGACGGCGGTCGATGAAGCGCTTCTCCATCTTGAATTCCGGGATGCCGTAGCGGAGGAGGCCGCCGATGCGGTCCTCGCGCTCGAACACCGTCACGGTGTGGCCGGCGCGGGTGAGCTGCTGCGCTGCAGCCAGACCCGCGGGACCGGAACCGACGACCGCGACCTTCTTGCCGGTCAGCTTCGACGGCGGAACGGGGACGACGCGGTTGTCCTCGAACGCCTTCTCGATGAGCTCGACCTCGACCTGCTTGATGGTCACCGGGTCCTGGTTGATGCCCAGGACGCACGACGCCTCGCAGGGGGCCGGGCACAGCCGCCCGGTGAATTCCGGGAAGTTGTTGGTGGCGTGCAGACGCTCGATGCCGTCGTTCCACTTGCCCTTGTACACCAGGTCGTTCCACTCGGGAATCAGGTTCCCGAGAGGACAACCGTTGTGGCAGAAGGGAATACCGCAGTCCATGCAGCGGCTCGCCTGGACCTGGAGGGTGTCACGAGAGAAAGGCTCGTACACCTCCTTCCAGTCGAGGAGCCGCAGCGGAACCGGCCGGCGAACCGGCGTTTCACGCGAACCGTGCTTGAGGAAGCCGCTTGGATCACCCACGAGCCGCCTCCATGATCGCCTCGTCAACGTTCGCACCACGAATGGTGGCGTCCTTGATTGCCATGAGTACCTTCTTGTAATCGCGAGGCATGGCCTTCGCGAAATGGCTGACCTGCTGCGACCAGTCGGCCAGGATGCGGGCTGCGACCTCGGAGCCCGTCTCGTCACGATGCCGCTCGATGACACCCTTGAGCCAGGCGAAGTCCTCGCCCTCGAGGTCCTCGAGATCGACAAGTTCTGTATTGAGGTTGTCCTCGAAATCGCGATCGGGGTTGTACACAAACGCGACACCGCCGGACATACCCGCACCGAAGTTGCGGCCCGTCTTGCCGAGGATGACGACCTTACCGCCGGTCATGTACTCGCAGCCGTGGTCGCCGACGCCTTCGACGACGGCCGTGGCACCCGAGTTGCGGACCGCGAACCGCTCGCCTGCGATACCGCGGATGAGCACCTCGCCACCGGTGGCACCGAACAGGATGACGTTGCCGGCGACGATGTTGTCCTCGGCGACGAATCCCGGTGCGGCGGTGTGCGGCGGGCGCACGATGATGCGGCCACCCGACAGGCCCTTGCCGACGAAGTCGTTGGCATCGCCGAACAGCCGGAGCGTGATGCCCTTGGGCACGAACGCACCGAAGCTGTTACCGGCCGAACCGGTGAGGGTGATGTCGATCGTGTTGTCCGGCAGGCCCTCTCCGCCGTACACCTTGGTGACCTCGTGGCCGAGCATGGTGCCGACGGTGCGGTTGACGTTGGTCACCTGCGTCTCGATGACGACCTTCTCGCCGCTCTCCAGCGCGGGCTGCGCCTTGGCGATCAGCTCGTTGTCGAGCGCCTTGTCCAGAGCGTGGTCCTGCTCCTTGGTGCAGTGCAGGTCCTGCTCCGGGAAGATCGGCGACGTGACCTTGGTCAGCAGCGGCGACAGGTCCAGCTTCGACGCCCGGTAGTGCTCGACGGCCTTCGTGGTGTCGAGGAACTCGACTTGGCCGATCGCCTCGTCGAGAGTGCGGAAGCCCAGCTCGGCGAGCAGCTCACGCACCTCCTCGGCGATGAAGAGCATGAAGTTCTCGACGAACTCCGGCTTGCCGGTGAATCGCTTGCGCAGCACCGGGTTCTGCGTCGCCACACCGACGGGGCAGGTGTCGAGATGGCACACGCGCATCATGATGCAGCCGGACACCACCAGCGGAGCGGTCGCGAAACCGAACTCCTCACCACCGAGCAGCGCCGCGATCATCACGTCACGGCCGGTCTTCATCTGGCCGTCGACCTGCACGACGATGCGGTCGCGCAGACCGTTGAGCATCAGCGTCTGCTGGGTCTCGGCCAGGCCGATCTCCCACGGCGCACCCGCGTGCTTGAGCGAGGTCAGCGGGGAGGCACCGGTGCCGCCGTCGTGACCGGAGATGAGCACCACGTCGGCATGCGCCTTGGAGACACCCGCGGCGACGGTGCCGACACCGAGCTCGGACACCAGCTTCACGTGGATCCGGGCCTTCGGGTTGGCGTTCTTCAGGTCGTGGATCAGCTGCGCGAGATCCTCGATCGAGTAGATGTCGTGGTGCGGCGGCGGCGAGATCAGGCCGACGCCCGGCGTCGAACCGCGCACCTCGGCGACCCACGGGTACACCTTGTGCGGCGGAAGCTGGCCGCCCTCACCGGGCTTGGCACCCTGCGCCATCTTGATCTGGATGTCGGTGCAGTTGGTCAGGTAGTGCGCGGTGACACCGAAGCGACCGGACGCGACCTGCTTGATGGCGGAGCGCCGCCAGTCGCCGTTCTCGTCCGGCGTGAAGCGCGCCGGATCCTCGCCGCCCTCACCGGAGTTGGAGCGGGCGCCGAGACGGTTCATGGCGATCGCGAGGGTCTCGTGGGCCTCGGCGGAGATGGAGCCGTAGCTCATCGCGCCGGTCGAGAACCGCTTGACGATCTCGGCGGCCGATTCGACCTCCTCGATCGGCACCGCCGGGCGCAGGCCCTTGCGGAACTCGAACAGGCCGCGCAGCGACGCCAGCTGCTTCGACTGGTCGTCGACGAGCCGGGTGTACTCCTTGAAGATCGAGTACTGGCCGGTGCGGGTGGCGTGCTGGAGCTTGAACACCGTGTCCGGGTTGAACAGGTGGTACTCGCCCTCGCGGCGCCACTGGTACTCGCCGCCGACCTCGAGCTCACGATGCGCGTGCTCGGACGGGCGATCCAGGAACGCGGCAGCATGCCGGACCGCGACGTCGTGTGCGATCTCGTCGAGGCCGACACCGCCGAGCTGCGACTGCAGGCCGGTGAAGTACTCGTCGACGAGTTCCTGGGACAGGCCGATCACCTGGAACAGCTGCGCACCGGTGTAGGACGCGAGCGTGGAGATGCCCATCTTGGACATCACCTTCAGCACACCCTTCGAGGCGGCCTTGATGTAGTTCTTGATCGCCTTCTCGAGGGTCATGCCCTCGGGCAGGTCACCGTTCTGCAGCAGCTCGTCGATCGTCTCGAACGCCATGTACGGGTTGACCACGGCGGCACCGAAACCGCACAGCGCGGCGATGTGGTGCACCTCGCGGGCGTCGCCGGCCTCGACGAGCAGCCCCGCCTGGGTGCGGGTCTTCTCGCGGACGAGGTGGTGGTGCACCGCGGAGGTGAGCAGCAGCGACGGGATCGGGGCCATCGTCTCGTCGGACTCGCGGTCCGAGAGCACGATCAGGCGGGCACCGCCCGCGATCGCCTCCGACACCTGGCTGCGGATCGAGTCGAGCGCGGCCTTCAGGCCCTCGCCGCCGTCGGCGACCTTGTAGAGGCCGCGGATGATGACGCTGTTGAAGCCCGGGAACTGCCCGTCGTCGTTGACGTGGATGAGCTTCTGCAGGTCGTCGTTGTCGATCACGGGTGCGGACACCAGGATCTGACGGCACGAGTCGGCGGTCGGGTTCAGCAGGTCGCCCTCGGGGCCGAGCATGCCGCCGAGGCTCGTGACGATCTCCTCGCGGATGGCGTCGAGCGGCGGGTTGGTCACCTGGGCGAACAGCTGCTGGAAGAAGTCGAACAGCATCCGCGGACGCGACGACAGCACCGCGATCGGGGTGTCGGTGCCCATCGAGCCGAGAGCTTCGCCACCGGTGGCGGCCATCGGCTTGACGAGGAGGTTGACCTCTTCGTTGGTGTAGCCGAAGACCTGCTGACGCAGCACGACACGCTCGTGCGACATGTAGGTGTACTTGCTCGGCGGCAGATCCTCGAGCCGGGCGATGCCCTGGTCGATCCACTCCTGGTAGGGGTGCTCGGACGCGAGCTCGTCCTTGATCTCGTTGTCGTCGATGATGCGACCCTGCGCGGTGTCGACGAGGAACATGCGGCCCGGCTGCATGCGCATCTTGCGCACGACCTTCTCCGGCGCGATGTCGAGCACGCCGACCTCGGAGGCCATGACGACGAGGCCGTCGTCGGTGACCCACACGCGGGACGGACGCAGGCCGTTGCGGTCGAGCACGGCGCCGACGACGGTGCCGTCGGTGAAGCACACCGACGCCGGGCCGTCCCACGGCTCCATGAGCGCCGAGTGGTACTCGTAGAACGCCTTGCGCTTCGGATCCATGCTCTCGTGGCGTTCCCACGCCTCGGGGATCATCATGAGCACGGCGTGCGGGAGGCTGCGGCCGCCGAGGTGCAGCATCTCGAGCACCTCGTCGAAACGCGCGGTGTCGGACGCGCCTTCGGTGCAGATCGGGAAGATCTTGTCGAGCTTGTCCCGGCCACCGAAGATCTCGGACTCGATGAGCGCCTCGCGGGCACGCATCCAGTTCGCGTTGCCCGTGACGGTGTTGATCTCACCGTTGTGTGCGACGCGGCGGAACGGATGCGCCAGCGGCCACGACGGGAACGTGTTGGTGGAGAAGCGCGAGTGCACCAGGCCCAGGGCCGACTCGACACGCTCGTCCTGCAGGTCGAGGTAGAAGCCCTCGAGCTGCGGGGTGGTGAGCATGCCCTTGTAGACGAACGTCGACGGCGACAGGCTCGGGAAGTACACGGTCTCGCTGCCGGGACCGTCCTCGCCGGGACCCTCGTTGCCGAGTTCGTGCTCGGTGCGCTTGCGCACGACGTAGGCGCGGCGCTCGAGCTCGAGCCCGGTGAGGGTGCGGGCGCCGGAGGCGATGAAGATCTGCCGGAACGTCGGCATGGCGGACTTGGCCATCGAGCCCAGGTCCGAGTCGTCGACGGGGACCTCGCGCCAGCCGAGGACCTCGAGGCCCTCCTCCGCGACGATCTTGTCGACGGCCGCCTGCGCGGCGTCGGCTGCAGCAGCGTCCTGGGGCAGGAACGCGATACCGGTCGCGTACGCACCGGCTTCGGGCAGCTCGAAGTCGACGACTTCACGGAAGTACCGGTCCGGGACCTGGATGAGAATGCCGGCACCGTCGCCGGTATTCGTTTCCGCACCCGCCGCGCCGCGGTGCTCCAGGTTCACGAGCGCGGTGATCGCCTTGGAGACGATGTCACGGCTCTTACGGCCGTGCATATCGACGACGAAAGCGACGCCGCAGGAGTCGTGCTCGTTCGCCGGGTGGTAGAGCCCTTGAGGCCCGGGAAGATGCTTCATACCTAGCCTTCGTTGCATGTGATAGCACCGACGACCAGCAGCGCTGATGGCCATCTACTTGCTGTGAGCAAGTACCGACACGAGGTGGATCGGCACCGATTACCGTCAGTATC
Organism: Rhodococcus sp. CX; assembly: GCF_015865005.1. Classification (NCBI taxonomy): domain Bacteria; kingdom Bacillati; phylum Actinomycetota; class Actinomycetes; order Mycobacteriales; family Nocardiaceae; genus Rhodococcus; species Rhodococcus sp. CX. Next base: position 2,760 of record NZ_JADZGH010000122.1, on the reverse strand, counting down.
CGCCCTTCCGCGACGATGCGGGTGCCTTTTTTTCGGCAGCTCGGGCCCTGGATCTTCCGGCCGGTGGGGACGTTGTGCGTCCACCGTCTCGGACAGACGATATGTCAACCATGCGGGTGTAATGCAAGGAAGGCTGCCCTACCTATCCCCTGAGCTGCGGTGATGTTTCGTTAACACGGCCGTAGCGCGGCGGTGACACGACGAAACGGAGCAGAACCGCCGCTCACAACAGCGACCCGAGTACCCGGCGGATGCCCTCGCGCGGGTCGGAGTCGTCGTCCGATGTGAGCCGATGCAGGATCACCCCGTCGAGATAGTCCATGAGCACCCGCGCGAACAGCTCGGCGTCGTCGGTCCCGACTCCCAGCGCCGTGAGCATGCCCGTTCCCCAGGCGCGCAGTTCGTCGCGCCGCAGCTGCACTGCCGTGCGCAACTCCGCGACCGAGGCCGCCTCGACGAACAGCGCGTAGCGAGCCCGGGTGCGCACCACATCGGGTCCGGTCGCGGTGAGCACGTAGCCGACCAGCAGCTCCACGAGTTCGTCGGCGGTCCGCGGCGCCGGCCCGACCAACGCGGCCACGTCGGCACGGTCGCGGTCGACGAGTCGGTCGAGCACGCCTTCGAGCAGTGCGCGCCGCGTGCGGAAGTAATTGGACGTCGAACCGGCCGGGACACCCGCGGTCGCGTCCACACCCCGGTGGGTCAGGCCGCGCATTCCTTCTCTGCCGAGCAGGTCGATCGCCGCGTCGAGGACGGTGCTGCGTTTGTCGGACACGCTGTGACATTACACCTCGGCACTACAACAGTAGTGACAGGGCACTACAGATGTAGTAGGGTCGAGCCATGACCACTCCGAGGAGCGGGAAAGCAGCGGTACTGGGCGGCGGCATCGGCGGTCTCACCGCCGCGAACACGCTCCTGCGCCACGGCTGGCACGTCGACGTGTTCGAACGCTCCGCCGCGCTACCGGAATCCGGTACCGCGCTGGGGCTGTGGCCCGAGGCCCTCGACGCCCTGGAGACCGCCGGCCTCGGCGGCGCCGCGGAGTCGCAGGGTGTGCTGCAGACATCGGGGACGTTCCGCCGGTGGGACGGACGGGTCATCGCGCGGTTCGAGGGGATCCGCCGACCCGCGGTGCTGCTCTCGCGTCCGGCCCTGCTCGGTCTCCTCGCGGGCGGCGTTCCGTCCGGAACGATCCGTTTCGGCCGGCCGGCGCCCGCACCCGGCGACCTCACCGGCTACGACGTCGTGATCGCCGCGGACGGCATCGGCAGTCCCACCCGCGACCTTCTGTTCGGGGACGCATACCGGCCCCTGTACACCGGGCTGACCGCGTGGCGCGGCTGGGTGGCCGGTACCACCGACGACACGAGCGAAAGCTGGGGGCCGGGCGCGCTCTTCGGCATCACCCCGCGCGACGGTGACCTCACCAACTGGTTCGCCGCCGTCCGCGCCCCTGCCGGATCCACCGGTGGCCTCGACGACGTGCGCGAGCGTTACCGGCACTGGCATCCCGCGGTGCGCGACGTGCTCGACCGCGTCGAGCCGGGCACGGTGCTCCATCACGACCTGTACGAGTCGCCGAGGCTGCCGTCCTACGTGCGCGGCACCGTCGCACTGATCGGCGACGCCGCACACGCCATGGCACCGAACCTGGGACGCGGCGCGTGCGAGGCGATGGTCGACGGAGCCACGCTCGCGACCCTGCTCACCCTGCATCCGGTGCCGGACGCGCTCCGCCGCTACGACCGCGAGCGCCGCCGCCGCACCCAGCGGCTGGTGACGGCCTCGCACCTTGTGAGCCGACTCACCACCGCGCACCGCGGCACCGGCATCCGCGACGCGATCCTCGCCGGCGCGGCGCGGTTCGCCTGAGGAGCCCCCGGACGACCGCCGAAAAAATCCGGCCGGCGCGCGGAACCATTCGGTTCGCCGATGCGTCCAATCCCCCCGAGTAATCCAACTGCGATGTCGGGAGGGGTCGAATGGACAGATCGAAGTCCGCACCAGCGCGCCGGGGGCGGTCGCTCCGCCGGATGACGGGCTGCGCGACGCTCGCGGTGGGCGCATCCCTGATGGGGGTGTCCTGCTCGGGTGGCGAACCCGGGGACGCAGCACCGGCCGAGGCGGCCGAGCAGTATCGGCCGCCCGAGCAGATCCAGGGCGCGACCGTCGTGTGGTCGGCAGAGCCCGGCGTCTACCTGCAGGACGAATACGGCAAGCTCGTGCGCGCCGCCGAGGAAGCCAGGTTCGTCGCCCGCTACGTGGGCATCGAGAACTCCTATCCCGGATTCGCGGCAGCACTCGATCCCGCCTCCGCGGGCATGATCACACCGCTGCCGGACCGGCAGCCCGTCGGGACGCTCCGCGCGCACGTCCTGTCCATCACACCGACCGGCACCGGTTTCGAGGCTGCCGTGTGCACGGAGCGGTCCGAGCTCGCGGAGAAGTGGCCCGACGGGCGATATCACTTCACGAAGACGCCGGAGATCGAGGCCGTCGTCCGGTTCGCGCGAACCGCGTCGCCCGCGGAAGCCATCGAACCGGCGGCGGACGCGGCGGCGGATTCGAAACAGACGTCGAGCCAACGACAATGGCGGTCCCCCGCGACCGATCTGTTCACCGGATCCGGATGGACCGTCGACTTCGCCGCCGACCCGGCCGGCACCCGGGAGCGGTGCCAGGCGTGGGGTCGCAGCATCCAGACGGAGAGAACCGACACCGACACCAGCGCCACTCCCCCGCGTGTGTTGCCCGCCC